>JAYEGV010000190.1:0-6535 GCA_034659235.1 Methanobacteriota archaeon | reverse complement strand
TAATCCGTGTCTGAAAAACTTGTAACAACTCACCTTTAAGAAGTTGATCTGTTTTTAGTCTTTCCATTGGGTGACACTTCAAGTTTTTTTCTTCAGCATTCCAATACTTTGATTTTGCCCATGAGAAGATGCAGATAATTTTAAAAGTCGAATTGAAGTATGCTTCTTTGTGGGAGAAGTTTAAAAAATGTAGGAAATTTTCTAAAACGTGAGTTGTTACTCCTGAACATGGAATATTCAATACAGCGCCAACGCCGGCACCGGTTCCAGTCATGAACCCGATCGGAATTACAACGCTCGTGGCAACCATCGTTACAGTGATGAACGTTGGAGCCATAGATGCCGGTGAGATGCGCGTGATGAACGAGAACGTCAGGCTCATGGATGCGGAGACTCCTGAACCAACTTCAATCATTGTCAGGTACACTGGCGCATCCGCTCCGGTTTTTGAGGTGGTGGAAGCAGGCGAAGGTAAATCGATCGAGGAGTTGGTTGGTGAATATAATGCTGCGGCTGATGTCTCGTATGCAGAACCAAATTATATCATTCATGTCCATATCGTTCCTGACGACCCATTCTATCGGTATCAGTGGCATCTTGATAATCCGGTCTATGGTGGAATTAATGCGGAGTGTGCCTGGAATATCTCCACAGGGAACGACGTGGTTGTGGCTGTACTTGATACAGGTGTAGCTTATGCGGATTATGGCATCTATCATCAGGCTCCTGATCTGGCTGGAACCAGTTTTGTACAGGGCTATGATTTTGTCAATGATGACCTCTATCCCAATGATGATCACGCACATGGCACGCATGTCGCAGGCACGGTCGCACAGACAACCAATAACAGAGAAGGCGTTGCAGGAGTGGCATTCAACTGCTCGATCATGCCTGTGAAGGTGCTTAATGAGACTGGTTATGGAACTGATGCTGATGCAGCAGAGGGCATCATCTATGCCACAGACAATGGTGCGGATATTATCAGCATAAGCTTCGGTGGACATGATTGCGCCCAGACTCTGAAAGATGCGGTTGATTATGCACACTCCCATGGTGTCATCCTCGTCGCTTCTGCCGGCAATGACGGTCCCGGATCTCCCCCAAACTATCCTGCTGCATGTGATCATGTGATCGGAGTCGGTGCAACCACGTACGATGAAGAGGTCGCATACTACTCCAGTACAGGCTGGTGGGTTGATATAGCAGCGCCTGGCGGCGATGTAACTGTTGACCGGAATGGTGATGGATATGCTGATGGTATCTTGCAGCAGACATTCATTACAGGGCACCCTGCCTATTTCAATTACTGGTTCTATCAGGGCACTTCAATGGCGTGCCCGCATGTATCCGGAGTGGCAGCACTTCTTCTGGCAAATGGAGCAAATCCAGCGGATGTCGAAGACCTACTGACGAGCACAGCAGAGGATCATGGCGAAATAGGCTGGGATGAAGGATACGGCTGGGGAATAGTTGATGCCTGTGCCGCATGTGAAGCAGTACCTAACCCGGAACCCGTCCCGACATTAACACCGTCCGGTATGACGCTCCTGATCGGGCTTATGGCGTTGATCGGGTTTGTGGTCTTGAGAAGAAGGGGATAATTTTTTTCCCGCCTTTTTATTCCGCGTCCCGCACCTTCGATCAATCGAGAAATGTAACTACTCGGGTGTATTGATTGATCCCCTGATTACGATTCTGTGTTTTCTGGCAAGAAAAATAACCGCAGAGCACGCGGAGAGCGCAAAGCTTTTTTGTCATTCTCCGCGGTCTCTGCGCCCTCTGCGGTTAAATTCCTTGTTTGGTTCTGGTAATGCCTGCCCTTCGGGCATGGCATCGATAGAATCCTTTTGGGATCCTATTATGTCCCAAGTTGGGTAGTCCCGGTACAATGAAGTCTTGTGATAACGTTTTATGTACCTGAGTAGTTACGATAAGATCAACTTCCTCATCAAATTTCTAATCCTGACTTCTGTCTTCTTTCTGATCCGGATACCGCTCGGCGAGAAGTATCTGCTGCTTCTGGCATGGGTATCAAAGTACGTGCTCTGGGTCATGGGCTACCATGTAACACTGGTTACGGATGGATCGCCGTTCTTCCTTTACCATGGCGCCATGATTGGTATGGATGATGCGCATCTATCGAATTTCAATATCACTTTGTCGATTGCCATGATTCTGGCAGCATCGAGAACTAAGCCAAAGAGACGATAAGGATCCTGATGATCGGCGTATTTTTACTTTATGCACGCACGCTGTTGATTTTGTTTCTCACATATTGATGCGCTTTTATGGTTCGGAGATTGCAGAGTTCGTTGTAATTTCTATGGCAATTGGCGAAGCTGATTATTTGGTTTTCTGTGCATTGCTGGTGTGAACAGCAGAGGTCTGGATACATAATCACAATATGCTATAATTTTTGTAGTTATGAAGACAAACCGATATCTTTATGTAGTATGAAGTGATCTATTGGCAATACATATACAAAGAGGTGAAGATAACATGAGTAATAGTAACCGTAAAAAGTGGATACCGGCTGTATCGACAGCAGCCCTGCTTCTTCTGACGTTCGCAATACTAGCGCCAGCAGTGAGTGCAGCAACGGATGATTATACGAACTATGCGCCAGCTGGCATGCCAGACTTTGATCAGAAACAGAACAACTGGAATAATACCACAGGGCAGTGGTCATTCTGCGGTCCTGTGGCGGCAGCCAATTGCTTCTGGTGGCTTGATTCAAGGTATGCTGATCCGGACGGAACACCCGGCGATGGCGCCGATATCTTTCCGCTTGTTCAAGACTACGATGCGTTCCCACCTGTGCCAGGCCCGAGTACGGATGACCACAGCTACAACAACGTGGGTGAACTCGTTGACCGCCTTGCATCGTGTATGAAAACCGATGCTGGTCACAGTGGTACCAGTGTGTCTGACATGGAGAAGGGCATTGATGACTGGCTGAGTGCGACCGGAGTTAACCAGAGGTTGTATGTACACACTGCAAAGATGCCGACCCTTGAGTACATCGAAGAAGAAGCCGGGAAGAGCAATGGCATGATTCTTCTTCTCGGATTCTGGGAGGACCAGGGTTCTGGCAACTGGAAACGAATCGGTGGGCACTATGTAACCGTTGCGGGGGTGAATCCGATGATAAACAAGATTGCGATAAGCGATCCGTTCTTTGACTGGACGTATCCGGCAGCCAGCCCCACAACACATAATAATCCATGCGATGTTTCCCACGATGCATATTTCATCGACAGTTCTGCAGGTCCTGGCGGCAGATGCAGAATACTGTACTATCCAGTCTCTCTTGGATGGAATATTTTGAACTTCGCTGCGATGAATGTTCCGCCGGAGTTTGAAGAGATGCAGGGAGCATGGACCGGTGGAGCAATCTATACCGAGATCGAGTATGCGGTTGTGATATTGTCTATGAGCATAGAAACCGCTACATCGGTCCGGAATCCGGAAACTGAGGAATGGGTTGAAAGGATCAATGCAAGTGTTGGTGATACCGTGAGGTTCAGGTGTGAGGTCCACAACGATGGTGGTTCCAACCTGGCAGATATAACAGCCGCAAATATACTGCCAGAGAGCCTGAATTATGCCGGCAGCCCAATCGTACATTATCCGGACGGTGCGGTGGGATCCATGAATCCTGTCTCTGCCGTCCCTCCCGCCATCATGCTGACCGATGAGAGCCGGTTGACTGCTGACCCGCATTATGAGAGAGACCCAAGTTTCTTCGAAGCCATCGACGGGACATACTGGCTCTTCTTCGTGCGTGCAAACACCCCACTCCCCCACGTTCCACCGGATTACGATCCGGATACTGGCACTTATGACATCTACTACACGACCTCCACTGATACTGGAGATACATGGTCAGCGCCAGCGAAGATTACACATTCAACCGGTCAGAGAGGTATGGCTGCTTTTCAGGATGGCACCGGGAGGATCTGGGTGTTTGTATCAGGACCGGGGATTGATTCTGCGATCAGGTACTATACCTCCACAGACAATGGAAACACGTGGAACGGTCCCACTTCAACCAACTTTGCAGGCAGCTATGTCGATGTTCCGAAGACACCTGCACTATGGAATACGATCGTTGTTTTTTATGAGAACGATGGAGTCAAGTGTAGATACGGGACCAATTACGGGACCGATCTTTTATGGTATCCTGAAATTATTGTGGATGCAAATACCGACATGGGTATGCCAAAAGCCGTGCAGGATGCCAGTGGAACGCTTCATTGTGTTTACGCCAACCGGACCGGAGGGACATACCATCACTCAACTTCCAGTAACATATACACATGGGTGGCACAGCCGCCACCTGTCGATGCCCCTGGCACAACTGGCTGTGATCCAGTGATCTATCAGGACGCAAGCGGGATATACTGGTTGTTCTATGCTCCCATGATCATGGGAACCGATAGTCAGTGGATAGAGGCTGTAACCTCTTTAGATGGCAATACATGGTCCAGCCGGATTCCTGTGACAAACCCGGACTATGAAACAAGATTATGGCGGGATATGTCTCCTGAGGTTTTCCAGTGTTCGGACGGGCTGTTAGTTTTCTATACCTCCGAACAGAGCATCGATGGGAATGGCAGGGCAGATGGAAATATCCGGATGCGGAAGGTTAGCCGGAAAGCACTCGAGTGGACGTTCGATGATGTAGTGCTTAAGCCTGACCAGACCATAACCATCGAATTCGATGCGAATGTGGTGAATAGTGGCGAAGACGTGAACTTGCAGTCGGCTTATGCTCAGTCTGTGGAAACAGGAGCACTGGTGTATGGCTGTGACAATTCAAGAGTCAATGCATTGCCAGCGCCAACGCCGCCACCAGCACCGGTTCCGGTTATGACTTCGATCGGAATCATGGTGCTTGTTGGATTGCTTGGTGTTATCGGCATACGTGTAATTATGAGGAGGCGGTAACTCCTATACGCGTTTACGTGCATATAAGAATAGCTGGTGGATAATAATATGAATATAAAAAAAACGGTATCATCTATCGCAGTAGCGATGTTGATGATAACCATCGTTACAGTGATGAACGTTGGAGCCATAGATGCCGGTGAGATGCGCGTGATGAACGAGAACGTCAGGCTCATGGATGCGGAGACTCCTGAACCAACTTCAATCATTGTCAGGTACACTGGCGCATCCGCTCCGGTTTTTGAGGTGGTGGAAGCAGGCGAAGGTAAATCGATCGAGGAGTTGGTTGGTGAATATAATGCTGCGGCTGATGTCTCGTATGCAGAACCAAATTATATCATTCATGTCCATATCGTTCCTGACGACCCATTCTATCGGTATCAGTGGCATCTTGATAATCCGGTCTATGGTGGAATTAATGCGGAGTGTGCCTGGAATATCTCCACAGGGAACGACGTGGTTGTGGCTGTACTTGATACAGGTGTAGCTTATGCGGATTATGGCATCTATCATCAGGCTCCTGATCTGGCTGGAACCAGTTTTGTACAGGGCTATGATTTTGTCAATGATGACCTCTATCCCAATGATGATCACGCACATGGCACGCATGTCGCAGGCACGGTCGCACAGACAACCAATAACAGAGAAGGCGTTGCAGGAGTGGCATTCAACTGCTCGATCATGCCTGTGAAGGTGCTTAATGAGACTGGTTATGGAACTGATGCTGATGCAGCAGAGGGCATCATCTATGCCACAGACAATGGTGCGGATATTATCAGCATAAGCTTCGGTGGACATGATTGCGCCCAGACTCTGAAAGATGCGGTTGATTATGCACACTCCCATGGTGTCATCCTCGTCGCTTCTGCCGGCAATGACGGTCCCGGATCTCCCCCAAACTATCCTGCTGCATGTGATCATGTGATCGGAGTCGGTGCAACCACGTACGATGAAGAGGTCGCATACTACTCCAGTACAGGCTGGTGGGTTGATATAGCAGCGCCTGGCGGCGATGTAACTGTTGACCGGAATGGTGATGGATATGCTGATGGTATCTTGCAGCAGACATTCATTACAGGGCACCCTGCCTATTTCAATTACTGGTTCTATCAGGGCACTTCAATGGCGTGCCCGCATGTATCCGGAGTGGCAGCACTTCTTCTGGCAAATGGAGCAAATCCAGCGGATGTCGAAGACCTACTGACGAGCACAGCAGAGGATCATGGCGAAATAGGCTGGGATGAAGGATACGGCTGGGGAATAGTTGATGCCTGTGCCGCATGTGAAGCAGTACCTAACCCGGAACCCGTCCCGACATTAACACCGTCCGGTATGACGCTCCTGATCGGGCTTATGGCGTTGGTCGGGTTTGTGGTCTTGAGAAGAAGGGGATAATTTTTTTCCCACCCTTTTATTCCACATCCTGCACCTTCGATCGATCGAAAAATTATTAATTTAGCAGTAACAACTCACCTTTGAGAAGTTGATCTGTTTTTAGCCTTTCCGTTGGGTGACACTTCAAGTTTTTTCAGACACGGATTAACACGGATTAACACGGATTTATTGTTAATTGGGATCAGTTTTA
>JAYEGV010000189.1:0-6596 GCA_034659235.1 Methanobacteriota archaeon | reverse complement strand
GGAACCCGCATCTTATCCATGTAATCCATCGGGATGTCCCAGATGTAGTCTGTGACTCTGGTCAGTTCTGGCATCTCTCTTTTTTGTTGCATGATCGATCACTTCTTTTTACTTGTCCAGGTAGGTTATGATTGCTTCTGTTGTCAGCAACTTTCCGGATAGGTTCTTATCACGAACATGCTCGATTGAGTTGTGGTTACACGAAACAGCCACAACGTACTCGAGTAAGTACCGTATCAACACAGTATGAGTCCGGACTTAGGGATTTTCAAACAAATAGTTTATCCCAATGTATCCCTTGCAGCCCCAGCCTCGCCACCCCGCAATGAATTCGGGGGCATTCGCGGGCTGGAGGTCGGGCAATAGGATGAGCGCTGACAAATGTGAGGTGGGTGCAGGTAGATTTGGTGGTAGGTCAATCTCTTTCTCGCTCCAATAACTTTGCCACCGCATAAGCAGGGAATACAGCCGATATCCCTTTACCATAGACATGAGAAAGAGATAAAAAGTCGAGATCCAATGTTTCGGAGGATTCTTTCGCAATAAAATCCCCTATTCCGACAGATACCACATTTTTCAATCCATATTCCCCACTCATCCGCTCGAGAGAGGTGATCAACGCATTTACTTGTGCTTTCTTTACTTGTTCTGCAGTATACACAACATCACCCTCTCCTATCTCCTCAAGATCGCTACACAACACCCTCGCCAATCTTCTCATGGCACCCGTTCTGTTTTTCACCTTTTCTCCTGTAAAGGGATAACAATAATGATTCAGGCTTTCACAACCAAAATCCTCCTTTTTTATGCATCCAATGGTGAGATAAGCATCAGCCGTTGTGGCAAAATGTTCCGAAGAGGTTTTAAACTCATTCCCGTTCATATTAATCCTATCGAGCAAGCAGGAAACATTGGTCCGCAATACGCCTGAGTATATCAACTCACCTGATTTCAATCTTTCGAAATCGCTCCTTGCCGCCTTTATCTTCCCATCCTTTATCGGAATCACATCTGTTGTTGTGCTACCGATGTCAACGAATATCACATCCTTGTATTCCTCAGCTATGCACATTGTAGAAGCGATCCAGTTTGTGGATGCAAATGAAACAGGGTCTCTATCAACATCGGAACTGTTTTTAAAGAGACAGCGATTGTCAAGGAATTTTACGTCATTAAACGTCTTGCAAACTGCTTTTTTTATGTATGAAACGCCCTCTCCCTTTGTCTCAAAGCAGCCGCATATCTCACCGGTCATCACTGCTCCTACGGATGCTGTCTCTGTCTCATCCATCTTTTTCTTTATCCCATACAGCACATCGTAAAGAATTGCTCTATTTTTCCAGAGTGGTGCATGAATCGAGGTCACAAAATATCCGTCTGAAGTTACTGCTTTCGTGTTCGCGCCTCCAACATCTATGCCCATTATCATACAACCACCATCGACATATCCTTTCCTGCTCTACATAATTGGCTTCAATTCATCAAAACCATATTCCTTCGCATATTCTTTCCTTACCCCACTACATCTGCCATAGAATTTGCATCGTTCACATCGAGGGCCGTTTATCACATCAAATTTCTTATTTTTACTATTCCATTCAGGCGTAAACTGCCCATTTATATAATAATTGTGTAGAGAATTAAAGTACCGGAAATATTCAGGGTCTTCGAGCACACAGGGAGGGATATCAAATACCCGTATATTCTGTCCATGATTTCTGGCTATTTCAATAGATTGTTTGACATAAGGTGCGGCCTCGCTTATTCGGCAACTGATTTCTTCTTTATTATCTCGTAAACTGCCCTGAACTGAAGCCCCAAAGATTCCCAATAAATCAGGCTTTGGAAATCTATCAGAGATGAATTCAACCAATTCGGGTATGCGAATCATAATGGGTTTGGTTACTAAAATTTTTAGTTCAATGTACAAAGGATACTCGTACTTGTTTTTTAAGAGAAATAGATTATCCACAGCCTTTATGAGTTTTTTCCATGTCCCCTTGCTTTGGGTTAGATATTCGTACGTTTCTTTATTATGCCCATAAAAATTGGTAGCTACTCCAGTCATTCCTGCTTTCACTGCTTGCAATGCGAAATTAAAATCAGCAAATTTTATACAATTTGACAGCAGCCGGACATCTGCTCCCTTTTCCGAACTATATCGTATTAAATAAATAATATCTTTGTATATGGTCGGTTCTCCACCACTATATACCACAGTGGTTCCCTTTTTAACATTGGCTTCTTCTAAACGTTTTATTACTTCGGCGACAGTCAGATCCTTCATCCGTTCTGCTTGTTTTTCACCTCCACTGATACAAAATAGACAATTCATATTACACTGGTAGGTCGGATATATGTGTATATTTTGCATCTTCATCACCATTTCAAATTTCTACAACAGGTCTCAAATGGATTAACAGGCTTATGCTCTTTTATATTCTCCCATAGCAGAACTTCTCTTATCGGCTGTGGATATCTCCCTATCACCTTCTGATTACGAGAACAATCCCAGTAGGTGCCATCAGTAAGAACACTCAACCCAATTATCCTCGCTATGCACCCACCCTTTATACAACCTTCTGGTAGATACATCCCCTCCTTTTCCGTTCGCTTTTCAACATATTTCCTCATCTCTATCCATTCCATGTATCTTATGGGTTTCAAGTCGCTTTTCCGTATTATGGGTTGATAGATATTGAAATTGAGCGTGCGTGTTCCAGTTTCAACACAGAGATCGATGATATGATCAACACAGTGTCTGTTCGCCTGATTGATGGTGAAAGAAAGGGTATGGCGTATTCCATACTCGTCCAACAATCTCAAAGCCCTTACCGCTTTTTCATAGCTTCCCCTGCCGCGGATGAAATCGTGTGCTTTCCGGTCTCCATCAACGCTTATCTGGATTCCATCATTCTTTTGGAAGGTATGGATGTATTTTGGTACCAATATTCCATTGGTGCTCATTGTTATATGACCATTCAGCTTTCTTACGATCCTGGATGCTTCTATGAAATCTGGATGCAGCAAAGGTTCTCCACCGCTGAAAATAAGCTCACTTTGCGGCAGTGGGAACGCGGTTTTAAGGAAATCCTCACAGATGAACTCAAGCATATCCAGAGGCATGATTCTGCTGCCCTTGTTCAGATAACAGTGTTTGCAGTCCAGCTGGCAGAAATCTACGATGTGAAGGTCAAGGAAGTTTGCTGGCATGATTAAGTCTTCCGTACCAAGATTATCTTCTTCGTCTCACAATAAATATCACAATAAGTAATTCGAATATTGTGATCGCCGCCTCGAATGCTGGTGTATCTGCCATCGGAGTTGATGTTGGGGTTGCTGCCTTTGTGGGAGTTATTATCTCTTCAATCGTCATCACCCAGATGTTGCCATCCGGATCTGAGGTAAATGCGATCTTCTTTCCATCCGGACTCCACATCGGGTAGAGATTGTTTCCTCTGCCGGTGGTTAGTTGCATCCTGTTACTGCCATCATCATTCATAATCCAGATATGTGATGCCCAACCAGAAGAGAGTGCACCGACTGCGATCTTATTACCATCCGGACTCCACATTGGTATTCCAGTAAACCCGAAATCGGTGGTGAGCTGCACCTTGTTACTACCATCGTCATTCATCACCCAAAGATTTAAATGGCCAGATCGATCAGAAACAAAAGCGATTTTTTTACCATCCGGACTCCATGCCGGAAGCCAATCAACTGTTTTATCTGTGGTTAGTTGCTTCTTACTACCACCATCGCTATCCATCATCCAGATATCCATATTTCCAGTTCGATTGGAGACAAAAACAATCTTTCTTCCATCCGGTCTCCATACTGGATGACCATCATATGTCAAACTGGCAGTGAGTCGAATCTCATTACTCCCATCGCTATCAATTGTGTAAATATCCTCATTTCCAGTTCGATTGGAGACAAAAGCTATCGTTGTTCCATCCGGGCTCCATGACTGAAAAAGGTCTTTTGCAGAACTTGTAGTTAGCTGTACCTGATTGCTTCCATCGCTATCCATCGCCCAAACGTCCCAATTACCGGAACGATTGGAAGTGAAAGCGATCTTTGTTCCATCCGGACTCCATATTGGATTGAAAGTCCCTCCTGCGCTGGTAAGTCGAAGCTTGTTACTTCCATCGCTATCCATCGCCCAAACGTCCCAATTACCGGAACGATTGGAAGTGAAAGCAATCTTTCTTCCATCAGGACTCCATGACCAGAAACAATCAAGTGTCGAACTGCTGGTCAGTTGGATCGCATTTTCATTCGCCAGAGATTGAGTCGTTCCAAGTATAACACATAAGAATATAGCCACTCCAAACATTTTCCGTGTCATGTTATCACCTCTATTACAGTTTTATCATCCATATATCTTGCAAGAAGCGGAAGCGGTACCGGTAAAAGATGCACAATAACATTCGACAATGCCATAGCATTCATAATAAAGAAATGTCTCATGATCCCATCCTTCTACATCAAACCAATCATCGCCAGACCCGATTGCACCGTCGTAGGTGTGTGTCTGTTCCTGCCACACTTCGCCCAAAGTATATTTTGTTTTGACTTTGATCGTGACATGTTGTGTGTACCCCATAGCTGTACCACAGTCCAATGGGGGATTACAACAGGTTGCAGACCAATGCACTTTTATCTTTCCACTTGATTTATATAGAGTTGCCTCTATCTCGATATATTTACATGTAGCAGTAGCAATATCGGTGCACACATCACTCCAATTACTCCAGTTATTCCATTGGTTCCACTGGTTCCACTGGTTCCACTGGTTCCACTGGTTCCATTGGTTCCATTGGTTCCAACAATAAAAGTACGTCTTCTCTCTTTCAGTTTTTTGCTCCGCTCTCCATAATTCCCAGCGGATTTTATTGATCTCATTTTCTGTATCCAATTGCATCACCATCCCAAATATCTGCAGCAGGTATCGAACGGATTAACAATGCCTTCAGGTTTCTTTACAACCGCCTGGATCAATTGAGGATACCTTCCTATAACCTCCTGATGCCTCGGGCAGTCCCAGTAATTCAGATCTGGGGTTACTGCTATCCCACAAATTCCAGCCACACATCCTGTTTCTACGCATGTTACAAGGGTTTTAACCGATTTGCCCACATATTCCTTGGCTTTAAGCCAATCAGTAAATCTGACCGTTAACTTGGAATTTTTGAATGGCTGATATAGCCCGAAATTTAACATGCTGCACTCGTATCTCCTACAGAGATCAATGATGTGATCGATGCAGTGTAAATTTAACCTGCACAGGGTAAGGCATATTGAATGTTTAATCCCATAATCATGCAAAGACTTCAATGCCTCAATCGCCTTATCATACGATCCAGTTCCGCGAATGCTATCATGAGTCTCCCGGTCGCCATCAATGCTCACCTGTATTCCATCTTTTTTGTCAAAAACGTCGATATATTCTGGTATGAGAATTCCGTTCGTGCTCAATATGACCTGATCCTGAAATTCTCTGACCAGATCGCAGAGTTGCTCGAACTTAGAGTATAGCAAAGGCTCACCACCGCTGAGGATTATGCTATACCCTTTGAGTGGGAACTCTGTGCTCAGGAAATCAGTACAAAGATTTTCAATTATCTTCAGAGGCATTTCATCAGAGGTGTTGATATAGTTTTGATTGTAGCAGTGCTTACATCGCAACTGGCAGTTCCATGTAACATGCAAAGCCAAGAAGTTTTCAACCATCTTTAAAATTCACCTACCTTCTTCGTCCGTGACCATTCCCGACTTTTTACCACGCGACCGCCTCTTTCCCCCTCAAGTTGATATTTTATATATTCAATTTGCTCAGAAAAATAGGAGTTACGATCCATCCGGCTAAAATAGCGCAACACAATATCCTCAGCTTCGTGACGCTTACTTTTCATACAGCTCTCTTTCATTTTATCATGATATGGACAGAGTAATTTTATAAGAAAATTTGGATTTATCTCATATAAAAACGTGCATGTGTTTTCAAATGCTGTCATATCTATATGATCGAAAAGGACAAGACTGACCCCAGCCAAACCTTCAAACCTTTCTGTGACCATTTTGAGAGCGTTTATCGTATTTTTATTGCTGTGCCCGGTGTACCATTTATGCCATTTATCATCCAAACTATAAAACGATGTAATAATTCCATCCAGACCCAGATCATTTGCTCTGTCGATGAAGTCCGCTTCCATGAGAGAACCATTCGTCACGAGCATAACCGTATAATTGGTTTTCGTTTTAAAGATTCGATCCATTTTAACACCCCCTCTTTTTGAAGCAAAGGTTCCCCTCCAGTTATTGCGAATATAGTTCTTGCATCATGGTCCAGATTTAGCAAACGATCCGTTATCTGATCGACTGATTCTCTTATTGGTGCCAGATCTTCAGGAGGATAGAATTTTGTTGGGCACCATCGACAATCCCAATTACATCCCCAGAGTTTAATACCGAGCATTCGGTTAAACGGCAGTTTATATTTATTTTCAATTTTAAATTTAAATTCAAAGACTAAAGGATGTATTATCAATTTTCCGTCCCGTTTCAGAATCATATCGGTCAAGTTATAACCA
>JAYEGV010000188.1:0-6613 GCA_034659235.1 Methanobacteriota archaeon | reverse complement strand
AAAGATCTCGGAAAACTGGATGATGTCCCGCTCGTTGCGGTTCGTATCACCAGCGTCTTTGCTGGCATGGAGTCAGATATGCTCGTAATCGAGGGCATCTTCCAGGTATCGGATGATACCATCTCCGTAGACACCGGTGACGAATACGACGAGATGGAGATCAAGTCTTCTTCACGCTACACAATCGAAATGAGAAACATGGATGACATCGATCTCGAAGAGGATGAAATCGTCGATATCATGGGGAACCTCAAGTTCCTCGTTGCTGACAGTGACACTCTGCGATTCGCACTGTACGAAGATATAACATCAGAGCCTGGCACCCATGACATTCGCGGGACGGTCTACGACATCGGTAAACATCAAAAGTGGGATCACATGAACTTTGAGGGTTTCTACTATGACATCGATGATGATCTTGGCACCGAAGAACTGCGGGTTGAAGATAATGACGATAGCATTGACGAGGGGCATCTTGTCTACACAACAACCCCTAACTCGGTTGGATTCGATCTCAGTAGATGGGGATCTTACGAGGTTATCGGTTTCATGGCAGAGAAGTATTTCGCGGGATATGGCAGTGGAACCAAGAAGGAGATAACATCTGATACCATGAGCCTCATCGCAAAGGATATGCTGAGCAAGGTCTTAGTAGATGTCGAGGATGACCGCAGTATCTCCACAGGCGCATCGCTCCCATTGTACGAGGGTTATGAGTTGAAGATCATACAACTTGACGTCGACGGAGGTCAAGCACAACTCGAACTGCTGAAGAACGGAAAGAGTGTTGACACCGATATCGTGAGATCATCGGACACGTATGTGTACACGAAAGATCTCGGAAAACTGGATGATGTCCCGATCATCGCAATCCGTATCGGCAACGTCTTTGCTGGCACAGAGACGGATATGGTTACAATCGAGGGTGCATTCCAGATATCAGATGATCCCATCTCTATAGACACCGGTGACGAATACGGCGAGATGGAGATCACAACTGCTTCATCCAGTGGAATCACGATGAAGAACAAAGAGAGCGAGATCGATCTCGAAGGGGACGAGACCATCATGATAACAGATACTATCGGCTTCAAGGTCTCAGACGACGAAAAACGGTACTACCTCTTCGTCAGACGGACGGTCGGCTCACTGGACTCGCTCGAGATCGATTTCTCTGAGACCCCGGTCGTCGACGAAGAACTCACGATCACAGTAACAGCAGCATCAGACGGTGATCCGGTCGAGGGTGCGGACGTTACATTCGAGGGAGAGAATCTCGGATTGACCGATTCGAACGGTGAAGTCAGGTTCACATCAGAGGAATCAGGTACATTCACGGTAACAGCAACCAAGGAGGACTATGATTCCGCATCCGAGGACGTCCGGATTCTCACCGAAAAAGAAGCCAAAGAAGAAGCCAAGGAGGATCAACTGAAGATCGAGATGCCGGACAAGGTTGATCCGGGTGATGACGTGGTAATCAAGGTGACCTCAGATGGCGATGCAATCGAGGGTGCGACCATAACATGGGATGACAAGGATATCGGAGAGACCGATGAAACAGGAAGTCTGACTTATACCACCGATGAGCCGGGTACATATACGGTCACCGCAAGCAAGGATAAATATCTCGATGCAAGCGAGAAGATCACAGTGGTTCTGCCATCGGCAAGATTCGAGCTTTCTGATCTGATCCTACCGGAAGAGGAAGTGTCTGCGGGTAAGAGATTCGAGGTCACAGTCGATGTCACGAATATCGGCGATCTTGAGGGTACGTATACAGCAGAACTGACAATCGACGACGGCAACGGTACCGTTGTCTATGCTGGCAGAGAGAATGTCACTCTTGATGTCGGTGAGACCAAAACCCTAGAGTTCACACCCAAGATTGCTGATGCAGGCACATACACCGTTGCGATCGGCACCGAATCAGGCGAACTTTCAGTGAAGCCGACCGAATCGAAGACAGCGCTGGTGGCTGCCATATTAATTGTGCTGGCTGCGCTCGGCGGAATTGGCTATGTACTGATCAGTTCATCTCCGGAGGGTGGCTGGACTGTCGAGAAGTTGAGTGAAGCGATCAAGGAGAAATTCCAGAGAAAGAGGCTGTAAGAGGCACGGGCAATCGTGCCTCTGAAGACACCCCATTTTTATTGTGTATGATGCTCTCTCAACAGACTGAGCGATCGCATCCACTCACCAACTGGCTCGCGTGATGTCCCAACAACGAGGCGTCTATGATCGCCGATCTCTTCCATCATACCCCTCGCTTCGATCATCTCTCCGGTTAATGCCTGTCCGGTGTATGTATGGGTGTAACACAGGATCTTAGATACGATCGGATGATCGATCTCATACACTGCCGGATTGTCGAAGGCGAGATCGGCACAGGTAACCCGCGCTGTGATGGTGCAGTGTCGTAGGTCAATGCCGCGTTCCTGCCGCACTGGTAATTGATCCCAGTCACGGACGAAGAGCAGATCAAAATATGTATCTCCTATCATTCCTCGATTCCCTTTTCGCAATTCGTGAATTAAAAATTCTTTAAATGAAATTTCCGGCACTCTCTTTGCATAAATCTGATGCCACATCTCCTCACTGATCTCTGTTATGCAGAATCTGCCAGAATCTCTGTTCTTCCGCATATCTCGCATGATCGCATCTCTCGCAAGAAACCAGTATCTTCCGTATACCACAAAATCGATATCCGAACCTTTGATCTGCAATCCGGGAAGCATTGAGCCTGTAACTCCCATCTTTTCCATCGGGATTCCCGCTTTCTTGAGCAGATCAACGATCGCCTCGACTCGCCGGTCTTCCTTTACAAGAGATGGTATGCGCTCGCTGGGTCTGAGAATTTTTGAGATCTCCTCTTCGGGAAGACGAAATTTCCACGAAGCGCGATTCTCCTTCAGGAATCTGATGGATTCGTCAAAATCGAGTTTGCGATACCTGATGCCGTTTGCCTCGCGATCGCCGTTCTGATCAGGTATGTATCTGAGAACTGCCTGAACACCACTGGTGTGATCATAACCGGATGCTGCAAAGATCCAGTCATCTTTTGTAATAATAAAATCGCGCAGTCGGATATCCATAGCATGCATTGATAGCGGGGGATGGATTTGAACCATCGATCTTCGGGTTATGAGCCCGACGGGATGTCCTGGCTACCCTACCCCGCTGGATATGGTTTCATACCGAACAACGTGCCGCCGATACATAAATGCTTTGGTGCGTACTCGCTATCGAATGAATTCGTGTGCTGACTCTGACTGCGATGAATATATTTATCTGTCGGATCTGATGATATTGACAGATAACTTCAATAATGAGTATCAAGAAGTATAAAACAGATGATAAGAAATATCCTCGCTGGATTTGTTTATTTTATTATCATTTTGCATATATGCATCCCCTGCGCACTCGCATCCAGTGCCACCATAACGCTTGACAGCGTCATCGACACACCTGATCGAACCATCACCTATGATGACGAGGTGTATGAAATAACAGACATCGGCATCTATCGAATAGACCATGACATCAATGCCAGCGTCAGCGTCTCGGGAATACAGAGTTTCCAGATATCACTCATCGATAAAGATAAAAAGCCTGTATGGGATCAGATAATCTACCATACCGATGGATGTGAAACAGTGATCATACCTGCTGGCACGACTGAAATACCAGGGACCTACGCACTGACGATATGGTATCAGGGGCAGATACTGGCGATGAAACCAGTGATGATATCGGTCTATGATCTTTCGGTATCGAGCGCATCCCGGGTGGAATCAGGCGGAATACTCCATGTTGTGGTCGATATCAACAGAGACGGCGTTCCTGTGACTGTTGACGAGACTGTAAAAGTCGTGTTGTCGCAGGGGAGCACATTATTTGAGGGGGTTGCAACGCTGAATGGTGCCGGCGAATATGAAGCCGACATTAACATACCGGCGATTGCATCCGGCTCTTTTTCGCTATACTGCGCTGTAACAACAGACCGGATGATTCTTGGATATCCTGAAATAATCGGAGCAGCAAGTTACGGAACCGTAGATGTGATACCCCCTGAAGAAGTATCTCCAACATATACCCCCATCGCAACAGCAGAACCCTCCGAAGTGGTATCTCCAACACCTATCCCCGTCGCAACAAAAGATTCGCCATGGGCGGTGTGTGGGTCATTTGCAGCCATATTGATGCTGATAACTGCATATCTGGTCAGAAGAAAAAGAGATGAGAAGTAGCATGTCTTGCATACTAATCATCTTAAAGCTATAAGCCAAATACCTTATGGTGAGCGAGTTGATAGAAGCAATAAAACTATCAAAAATATATAATTTAGGTGAAACTTATATTCATGCGCTCAGGGAGGTCAATCTCTCCATAGCATGCGGCGAGTTTGTTGCAATAATCGGTCCTTCAGGTTCTGGTAAATCAACGCTCCTCCATCTCTTTGGTTGCATCGAACAACCAACCACTGGTTCGGTTGTAATCGATGGTGGTGATACCGGTAAAATGAGCCAGCGTGCGCTTTCAAAACTTCGATTACATAAGATCGGATTTGTATTCCAGCACTTTTATCTTCTCCCGGCACTGACCGCGTATGAGAACATCGAACTTCCGATGAAGGAGGCAGGGTTGCATAGAAGGGAACGAAAGAGCAGAGTCCGTGGTCTATTATCAGCAGTCGGACTCGTCGATCGCGAGAGACATTACCCCTATCAGTTGAGCGGCGGAGAGCAGCAGCGCGTTGCGATAGCGCGTGCGCTGGCAAATAACCCGCCCATCATTCTTGCAGACGAACCCACTGGTGAGCTGGATACCCGCACCGGTACAGGCATTGTAGACCTGCTGGTAGAGATCAATCAGAAGTACAACAAAACGATTGTTGTGGTGAGCCATGATCCTGAGATTGCGCAAAGGGCAGAACGAACGATCGAGATCAAGGACGGTGAGGTCGTAAATGTACTCTACTAAAATCGCGCTGCTGAATCTTGGCAGGAGGCGGTCGAGAACGGTATTCACCCTGCTGGCGATCGCTGTAGCCGTTGCGATGACGATACTGATGACAGCGACAGGATTGGGTCTGAAAGCAGGCTCATCTGCGATGTATGCGCAGGAAGTGGACTACTGGATCGTTCCATCCGGCTCTGGCGCCACCGATCCGATAACAAACTCAGAGCAGACGATGCTTGGAAGAGTTCACCAAAATATTGAAAGAATCATTGAAGATCCGGATGTCAACGGCGCAAGCCCGATTCTTAACAGGGTGCTGTACGCGTCAGATAGCAGAGATGGCAGCAAGCCAAAAGCAATCATCGGAATTGGGGTGATACCAGGAAAAATCGATGTACCTCCGGTTTCATCGAAAGGATTTACATCTGGTGATCCGGATGATACGCATGAAGCAGTGGTGAATGAAAAGACAGCCAGATTACTGGACGTTCGTACCGGAAGCACGATCTATGCAGGTGAATCACAGACCTCTTTACAACCGTTTACGATCGTCAATGTGATTGCAATACCAGAGTACTCGCTGAGCCCGGTGATCGTCCTCCATCTATCAGAACTCCAAAATATTACAGGAAATAGAGAGGGAGATCGGGCAAACCAGATTATTGTGAGCGGCGGTACCAGAGATCTTCTAAAATCGATTTATCCTGATGCAGTTGTATTATCGAATACCGAATCAACAACGTATAATATAACCAGTGACAAAAAGATACTTGCCACAACCATTGCTGTGGTCAGCGTATCGATTCTCATCTGCATCCTGTTCATCTCAACCACGATGATCATGTCAGTTACTGAGAAGCAGAGGGAGTTTGCAGTGATGAGGGCGATCGGTATCTCAGATGCAACGATTACCAGAATCGTGCTCTGTGAATCGATTCTCCTGTCGTTTATCGGAGGAATCGCTGGAGTATTTTTGAGTATAGGTGGAAGAGTGCTCTTGAGTGAGATTGGATACCGCCTGTATGAGATCCGCGTCCCCATGGTAATGCCGACAATGCTTCTGATCGCAGGGCTTGGTGTGGCGGTTGCTGCCGGGGTGCTATCCGGAATATTCCCAGCCATAACATGCAAACGGCTTGACATAACCAGACTGGAGAGATAATGCTCGCAACACGAATAATAACCCATAATAAGGTTAGATCGATCCTGTCGATGACCGGAGTTGCAATCGCAGTAATTTCCATCGTTGTTATCGCCTCGCTCGGGAGCGGACTCCTTGCAAAAGGCGAGAGAACATTTAAGCAGAGCACGATGCATCTGTGGATGACCGGAAAGAGTGTGGATCTGTCATCGCAGTATCTTGAGGCAAGAGAAGCGAGCATCGATGGTGCACATGAACTGACAAAAGAACTGCAAAAGGACGATCGTATATCGATGGCATCGCCAATACTGACCGAGATTGTGTATGCATTCAAAAAAGGAGAGAAACCAAAACCTGTCTTCGGAATCGGAATCATGGGCGCAGTGGGAAAGAGCGATACGATGGTGAGTGTGTCCGATGGAAACGCTCTTACCACGAGTCCCCACTACAACGCGGGCAGATATGATGGAAACTGGACTTATGAGGTGCTGATCGATTCGAGGGCTGCAG
>JAYEGV010000187.1:0-6764 GCA_034659235.1 Methanobacteriota archaeon | reverse complement strand
GTGTTTTTAAGCCTGATATTCGCGGTATCTGCAATTGATGCCGCAACCGTGAAAGTCGATCCGGCATCACAAACAGTAGCAGCAGGAGATGTATTCTATGTGAATGTCACAGTGAAAGATGTAGTTGGCATGAAAGGGGATGCAGCGATCTTGAACTTCGATCCCGGTGTAATGCAGGTGACAGGCATTGTAGAAGGCGATTTCCTGAAGGCTGGTGGAAGTACTCTGCCAGTTTCTACATGGGATAATACGGCAGGAACCGCAACGTTCGGGTATACGCTCTGGGGCACGTTCAGCACAGTTAGTGGCAGCGGGACTCTTGCGACAATCATGTTCGACACGTATCCGGATGCACCAGCAGGTACATACGACCTGAGTCTGACGGATGTGGAACTCAGGGATGCGAGCAATGATGAAATATCGATAGACATATCCAACGGCATGGTTACAATCCTGAGCCCAACACGAACACGAACGTCAACATCTGGTAGTAGTGGGAGCGGTATCGTCATCTCTGATACAACAGGAGAAGGTACCGCAGATACAAACATTACGGATGTGATCAACCCAATTCCCGCCACTACGACACCAGACATCATAACTGATGTTAGCGCGAATGCAACTGCGGACACACCAACACCAACTCCGTCATCGGTCCCTGGACTAAGTGGAATAGACGTGATAGCAGCGATCGGTATACTTACCATCCTTTCCGCAATCAGAAAAAGAAAACCGAAATAAAGCTTATTTATCTTACACGAATAGAATAATCTTCCCGATCTGGATCATCATAACATGCATCCCCTGTACAATTGCATCCAGCACCACCATAATAACGCTTGATAGCGCCATCGACGACACAGGCGCGCGGCATAATGGCATAAATTACCGTGCGCAACATTGTATGCGATGAGAAGTTCGCCGTATTCTTTATCCGGTCAAAGAAGAACAGAGATACGATTAGAAGCATTTTGGGATTGAATGATAGCGAACAGATGGATAAAATCAAGGTCTCCGATGATGCAAGAGTAGTTTTCAGACACGTCACTGCTTCATGCATCAATGCTCTGATACACGAGATCTGGTACTATTCTGTCGTTAAATTCGTTTCTTGATCCTCATCGTGTTGTACTTGATAGATTCCCGAAGAAAATATGGAATTTTTATAAACTGCTTAAGAAATATAAAGAAGATCCAACCGAAAATCGAAAGGTATATGTCAAACGGAGGTTTAATTCGCTATTTTCCACCAAAACTGGCTATGGTGAGCTGGATAGGAGGATAACATTTACAAAAGGGGCGAAGGCAGAGCTGCTGCTTGTACCGGACTATCCGGAGACGCCACGTTATACACCAGAACAGATAAATACCTTGCAACCAATAATAACCTAAACCTCAGGAGCAGGACACTATGAAGAAACTCGACATCCTCGCAGCCCCACTCGAAAAGAATTCGCTTAAACTTCTCTTATTCGGTGCAGGTGAACTCGGGAAGGAGATTGCCATAGAAGCACAGCGCCTCGGAATCGAGGTGATCGCCGTGGATCGATACGAGCGAGCACCTGCACAGCAGGTAGCACACAAATCATATACTGTTAATATGATGGATGCGAATGCGATGCGATCGATCGTGGATCGGGAAGATCCTGATATCATCATACCAGAGATCGAGGCGATCGATCTCGATATTCTCTTCGAGTTCGAAGAAGATGGATATCTGGTCACACCGAATGCACGCGCAACGCATACTGCCATGAATCGGGAGCGTATCAGAGAGTTAATCGTAAAATCAGGTGTTAAAACAGGTAAATATACATACACACGCACAGACGATCTATCCGAGTTCACGGATGCGGTCGAGAAGGTCGGTTATCCGTGCTTTTCAAAGGCGATCATGTCGAGCAGTGGCAAGGGTTCGTATTTCATCGAAACGAGGGAGGATATCGAACCGGCAATGAATGCTGCCAGATATGAGACCCGCGGCTCAGGTGAACGTGCGATCATCGAGGAATACATACCATTCGACACCGAGGTCACCGAACTTGCGGTCAGGCATCTGGACGAGGATGGTACTGGTATTGTTACCACATTTCCAAAACCGATCGGGCACTACCAGATCGATGGTGATTATCATTCATCGTGGCAGAGCCCGAATATCGAGGAATATCTCCCATATAATGTGAATGAGATCGGAAAATCCATCGAAAAAGATCCTGAACTTGCAAAAGAGGCAGAAAGAAAGATTTACGATGCGGCAAAGAGAATCACCGATGAACTGGGTGGAGTCGGCGTCTTTGGATGCGAACTCTTCGTTCGTGTAAAGGATGGCAAGGTCGAGGTGTATGGCAACGAATGCGCTCCCCGCCCACACGATACCGGAATGGTTACGTATATCTCGCACACATCAGGCTTCAATGAAGGAGGTTTGCATGTGCGTGCGATCACCGGACTTCCGATTCCGGCACGACGCATCGAAGGTGGATACCGAGGGTTCGATCCGATGATGCCTGCAGCATCCCACGTAATCCTGTCGCCAGCGCAGGGTTTTGATCCTGAATATAAGGGTCTTTTTGATGCGATGACCATGCAGGGTGTCAATATCTATCTGTTCGGAAAGCCACTTGCGTACCATAGTGGGTGGATCGTGGAAGAGCGGATGGGTATTGCGCTTGCCATGGGCAAAAATGCGTTCGATGCAAAGCGGAAAGCAGAGATTGCGGCACATAAGATCATGATCAGGACTGCGACGGATAAGAAGTGGCGAGGGCAGGAAGAGCGGCGGATGCATGTGGTTGGGTAAGTTAGGTGTAGTCGACTTTTTGGACGATCCTCCTGCGTTCGAATCACAGCGACTCCATCTTAGGTTTGCATAAGCGCGCTTCTGATCACGTCCTCTGATTCAGGGAAGTACATGCGCCCGATCCCATCCTCTTCAGCGTAAAAATCGAGTCCGCTGATGATCACAACTGGTGTTCCATCACGACCCTCGCCAAAGAGGAGATTTGCAGCACCGGCAATCTCATCCGCGATCGCCTCGTTTGCCACCTCGAGCACATTACCAAACAGATCGCAGGATCCACGCCAGTCTCTGGTCGGTCTTATTCCGGAGATTCCGATTGCAACACCGGTCTGCCCGTCACGGAACGCACGTCCATTGGTATCGGTTACGATCACGCTAACTTTCTTATCTGTTATCGAGAATATCTCATCTCTGATATTTTTTGCGCTCTGATCAGAATTCTCTGGCAGCAGCACAACACGACCCCTATCGATATTCGATCCATCGATACCGGCATTCACACAGATATTTCCGTTTCGTGTCTTTATGAGAAGGAATGGAGACTCCAGAAGGATCTCCTCGCTCTCATCGAGAACCATCTGAACGAATCTCGGATCGCTATCATTGCATTCTGCGATTGATATCGCATGGTCAGACGGTGCGATATCCTGCAATTCAATGATTCTGCCCTCTGCCTTTGCTACAATCGTGGACGCGATAGCGATGATATCATGATCGTGCAATACAGTTCGTTTGCAGATGATCTCTGCTAAGTCGTCCCCTTTCTGAATCAGCGGGATTCCCGGAACAGTGTATGCGCTTAAGTTCATAACAAACGCCGAGGGTGAGATTCGAACTCACGCGGTGACATGCACCACCGGTTTTCAAGACCGGCGCCGTAGTCCACTTGGCTACCTCGGCATCAACGAGACATCTGCGTGGGGGATTATATCATTTTCTCCAGAATTCAGGAATCAGCAGCACCAGCACCGTGAATATCTCGAGCCTGCCGATCCACATGCACAGGATCAATACCATTTTCCCGATCGGGTGAACACCTCCGAAGTGTGCGGATGGACCGATGATGTTAAAGCCTGGTCCAACGTTTCCGAGCGTGGTTGCAGCAGCACTCGCTGCGCTGATGATATCCATACCAAGAAGACTCAGAATCACTGACGCAACTGCAAATATAAATATATATAAAATAAAAAATGATAATATAGACTCCATAACACCCTGCGGCACCATCTGTCTTCCAAGACGGATTGGAAGGATTGCTTTTGGGTGGAGTGATCTGAACAGTTCACGATATCCGTATTTAATTAATAACAGCATCCGAACAACCTTCATTCCACCGCCAGTCGATCCGGCACATCCGCCAATGAACATGAGCACGAATAACACCAGTCTGGTACCGCTGGACCATGTATCAAAATCCGCTGTTGTGAATCCAGTGGTGGTGATGATCGACACCACCTGGAACAATCCCAGTCGAATCGAATGGATTCCATGACGGTTCCATAACGCTATTGTAACCAGTAGTGTGGCGCATAATATGAGACATGCGTACAGTCTGAACTCCGGATTATTGAAGAGACGATGCCGCTCGCCGCGCATCACCCAGTAATGTAATGCAAAATTAGCCCCGGCGAGGAACATGAAGAAGATCACGATTACTTCGATCAGAGAACTATGAAAGAATGCGATGCTTTCGGAATGCGGCGAAAAACCGCCTGTAGCCATCGTGCTGAAGGTCGTGCACAGCGCATCATAGAATCGCATCCCGCTGATCCACAACAGAGCCACCTCGGCAGCAGAGAGCATCACATAAACCGACCACAGAATCTTTGCAGTCTGACTGAGTCTCGGTCTCAGTTTATCGCTGATCGGACCAGGCACCTCGGCACGGAACAGATCGCGTCCTGCTACCGCAAGTTTCGGAAGGATTGCAATGAACAGCACGATGATCCCCATTCCACCGAGCCACTGGGTGAAACTGCGCCAGAAGAGCAAACTCAACGAGTGCGCCTCGATATCTGGCAGTATGGTTGAACCAGTGGTGGTAAACCCTGACATCGATTCGAAGAGTGCATCAAGAGGAGAAATTCCGCTGAATATGTATGGCAGCGATCCAAACAGTGCTACCGAGAACCAACCGAGCGCAACGATAGCGAAACTCTCTTTTATCGGGAGATCATCAATTTCATAAGCTCTCAAACCAAAAACGATGCCAACAAGAAATGTTATTACCGCGGAGATCAGAAACGGGTCATAATTCTCACCATACCATAGAGCAACCACAAGCGGGATCAGCATCGTCATCCCGAGGAATCTCAGCACCGAGCCAATAATACTGATGATAGTGTTATAATTCATGTCTGCCAGTCTTTCTGGATGTTATAATCTCGATGTGGTATATAATGATGCTGCACCATATCCCCTATAAATCCATCCTGATAATCGAGGGATCCCAGCCCGATCTGAGAACTGTACACCAGATAGCCGATCTCGTGCGGATCAAAACCCATGATCGCGGCACAGAGCGCATCTGCTTTCACAGGATCGGTGCTTGCTATGGCTATTTTCGTCTTGACGGCTTTCCCGTTGATCGGTCCGTCTCCTTCCATGCCAAAGAAACCATCGATCACAACCAGATCCGGACACACATACCTGAACAATGAGCAGAGGTTTCTGTGTATCTGTTTTACATTCTGTCGGTAGACCCCCCTATCCCTGAACAGTGATGTTATCATGTGTCTCATCCTCTCTGGAATATATCTCCAGGCAGATACAATCCCTGATTGAGACGGGAGTCCATGAATCTTTATCCGATCCGGTGCTGCGACCATGCCCATCATATTCTTCATACCCATCGTCACGATAGCGTAGTCATGCGTTTTTGGTATCGCAACCGAGATTATGTAGTCCCACTTCGGTTTTAATACGTTGATCACATCCTTTCCAGGGATCGTCTCAACCGGTATCCGGACACGCTCGCCACCGGATTCGTCGAAGTCCATGAGCGATACATTCGGATACCGCTCAACAAGTTCCATATATCCGTATCGCCTGAACACATCCCATGTAGTTGTACCAGAAAAGAACGCGCTTCCGCTCCCCTCCCCCACCGTGATGTTCACATCATACGCATCCAGAAATTCGATGATCGCTGCAACCGTTTCAACATCTGTATTGGCATACTTATTATCAATCGCGGTCAGATTTGGCTTTATAAGAATCTCTCTTCTCTCTTCAAGATTTATTTCGTCTTTGACCAGCTCCAGCACATTTATAATATTCTCAGTTCTGGATTCTCCAGTAACAAGCGCGACTGTGCTCATTTGATCGTATCGATGATCCGTACTGTTAGCCTGCGCCTCCTCGGACCATCCAGCTCAACGAAAAAAACGCTCTGCCATGTTCCAAGAGCCAGCCTCCCATTCTCGATCGGTATACATGCGCTGTTTCCGAGAATAACTGCCTGCAAATGAGAACGAGCATTGTTATCGATCCGGTCATGAGCATATTTAGCAGCAGGAACCATAGTATCTATCAACTTTAATATATCTTCTTTTAGCCCAGCTTCATTCTCATTGATGATGATCGCTGTTGTGGTGTGGGGTGTATATGCTATCAATACACCAGTCTCAATTCCCGTATCTGCGATCTCCTCATCGAGTGATGTGGTGATATCGATTAATTGTGTATGGTCGGTTGTCTGAATATCCATATCTCTCGATTCGCTTTTGATTATGAGGGATTGTAAAGTTTTTGGTGGGATCAGTCCTTCCGGTCTTGGGACGAAATTCACGTACATCCCTGCCTGCGCCAATGTAGCACCACATCGCCCATAATCTCAAGGTAACAACTCACGTTTTAGAAAATTTCCTACATTTTTTAAACTTCTCCCACAAAGAAGCATACTTCAATTCGACTTTTAAAATTATCTGCATTTTCTCATGGGCAAAATCAAAGTATTGGAATG
>JAYEGV010000186.1:0-6776 GCA_034659235.1 Methanobacteriota archaeon | reverse complement strand
GTGCTTGTTGTGGATGAAAACGATGATCTTCTTGCGACAGGGCAGGCGAAACTGTGTGCATCCGAACTGCTGTCATTCGAGCGCGGAGTCGGAGTGGATGTGCGGATCGGGTTGGATCAATAAAACTGCTTGTACATATTCAATATTGTGTGGAGTTCTTAAATGGATCCAACGCCACAGACAACCAGTAATCTGTGAAATCAGTGTTAATCAGTGTCTGATAACATTTTTAGACACAGATTAACGCAGATTTACACTGATTTTAACGTTCTATCGTATTCGCGTTCGATCTCTGATAATTGGGTCTTTGGTATCTCGCGTTGCAGTGATCAACACTTATAAAGAGATTGCTCATTTTATCCAAATCGCCCCACTATAGTTCAGGATGTTTTTCGGGGATTTAGTCTATTTCTAACAGTTTTTATCACGAATTTCACGAATGTACGAATGACACGAATTTATTCCGTTTTAGCATTCGTGATATTCGTTTATTCGTGCCATTCGTGATCCCTAAGCACTTAATATTACACCAGCACAATTCAGCTACGAGATGCTTGCAACTCGAATTACCAGAGAGCCTGATAATTCTCACGCAATCCCCAGTTTTTGCAGCACCTTCTCAGGAGTGGACTGATATGCGTGGATGATCGTTGCGATCATCTTGAAATCGCTGATATCATTTTTCACCAGATATTCGAGAATCTTCTGCCGGTATGCCAGTTCTTTCCTCAATTCCTGAACAGTCCAACCCCGTCTCATCTGTAGGTCCCTGAGCGCCTTTGATTCTCCAACATGTTCGATCCTATCCTTCGCAGGATTCCACGCAAAGATATCGTTCGTTCTGATGTTTCTCGTGGTCGGATCAATATCGACGATCTCCACGATCTTCACAGACCTGCGTGCACGCTGTCCTTTCACATATATCTGGGATTGTATGCTTATGATGTCGAGAGCCTGGATCATCGTTCTCGGCACGCTGATCGGAGGGTTCTCAAGACGGTGTATCGCAGATGCAACAGAATCGGCGTGCATCGTTGAGAATGTTGTGTGTCCTGTGCTCATCGCCTGAAATAAGGTGAGCGCCTCCTTGCCACGGACCTCGCCGACCAGCAGATATTCGGGACGCTGCCTGAGCGCTGCTTTGAGCAGGTCATACATATCGATCGCACCCCGCTCATCGGCAGTGAATGCGTCTCTTGTCACTCCGGGAATCCAGTTCGGATGCGGGAGTTGCAGTTCTCTCGTATCCTCGAGTGTCACGATCTTTGCCTTCTCTGGTATAAAGAGCGATACAGCATTGAGTGATGATGTTTTTCCGGACGCAGTGCCACCTGCAAAGATCAAACTCTTGTTGTTCTCGATTGTGAGCCACAGATAAGCCATCGATTCGGATGAAAACGTATTCCAGTTGATCAGATCGATTGGCGTGATCGGAACATCCTTGAACTTCCGTATCGTAAACGTGCTGCCATGGGATGTTACCGCTGTTCCGAGCGTCATCTGAATTCGAGAGCCATCTGGCATCGCGGCATCAACCATCGGCTCTGCTATGGATATATGCTTGCCGCTTCGCTGCGCAAGCCTGATTATGAACGAATCCAGTCCATCTTCCTCGAAGATAACGGATGTTGGAATATTTAGATATTGTTTATGATATAAATAAATTGGAATATCATAACCATTGCATGATATATCCTCTATGGTGCTGTCATGCATCAGTGGATCGAGTTTCCCAAACCTGACAAAATCTCTGATGATATAATAGAGTATCTTTTCGAGTGCTGCAACGTCTGTATCGATCGCATAGTCACGTACAATCGATTTAATCTTTTTGACGATGACCTCTTCCTTTTCGTCCTCGCTCTTGATATTCTCTACAAGAAGTGCGTCTCTGAGTCGGGATCGAATCTCCTCAAGGAAATCTTCTTCGAATCCACTCAGATGCGGCTCAACCACCTGGTACAGTAGATCATCCCGCTCAAGATTGTGCTGAATCACCACAAATGCATAAGGTTCATTCACCCAGTATCGATCGATCTCTTCATATCCCTCCCGTCCATCGAAAGAGACAAGCGGTCCATGTTTCTCCGGGTTGTATGGCTCAATTTCCTCCACTTCCTTTTTAAAAAGAGTTCTAAGTCTTTCCTTGAGTAATGGCTTCTCTTTTTCACGAATCTTCTGTTGCTTCTCTCTGAGTCTCTCAAGATCCTCTTTGAGATCATGGATCATCTCTTCCTTAACGATCTCTATGGCGCCATCCCCATTACCTTCATCTGACTTCTGTTCACCAGAATCAGCGCCAAACGATACCCCGGACTCCTTGAGTGCGTCTATGGCAGAACCTTCATTCATGATCTTTGAGATGACTCCCCCTTCTTCTTCCATGATTAACCAATCTCCCTTCAAATATTGAGTCGTATTCTTAATAAATCTTCGGTTAGAGCGGGGCTGGAGGGCACATAAGTCGTTGACTACAATTGCAACCTGCGGACAATTTCCGGATTTTTTATCATTTCACGTATTTTTTCGAGGAGGATTTCTGATATCAGGATCAAAAATGCACGTTTGATTCCGGATTCGTCAGACGAATCATCAAAAATGCTTTTTGATACCTTCCACAGCCCTGATATTGGTATAATCATCAGTTCACCCATTTTTCCTGTAATTTCACTATCCATCTCCCACAGTTCCTCTTCCAGGTGCGATGAATCGACAAAACTTACCGGATCGCTGATCAAAGCATTCAGTTGATCCGAATATTTCTCGATTCCACACACAAATCCGGTATCATCGAATGCGCCCATATTTTTTGAGATGCAGATATCAATAAATCTACCATTTCCGATCAGATCTACAATATATTTACGTACGAGCCCGGCTGCATCGATCATCTCGTCGATTGCCTCACTCTCTGCGCGGTCTGCATGCTCGATCATATCAACAACGGTGGTGCAGACGCCTATAAGATAGTATGGAATGCAGAGATCACAGCCTGCCGGAAGGTCATTTATCGATTGATTCACTGAGTGCTTCAGTTCATAAAGGCGCTGTTGTTGTGCGTCAGTCAATTGCGCCTTCACTATCTTTTCTTCGGGCTCCTCTGGCTTTGCAATAACAGGTTCAACCTCTTTGACCTCCTCTACCTCTTCTGCTTTCAAAGGTTCCTCCATCGCAATCCCACCTCCGATCACCTGATATGCCTGCGTTACTGCATCTCGCACGTTATCGTTCGGATCGTTGAGGTGACGCTTGAGCGGCTCTTCTGCAAACTGTACAAGGTTCCTGTTCTTCTGTCCGATGCGTCTGATCGATTGCGCGGTATTGGCGCGAACGCGATCATCAGGGTCATCAAGAAGTACAATCAGATGCGGGATAACAGCTTCATTGATCTCTGCAGATGCGCCAGCCATCAGAGCGGAACGGGCACGCTCATCAGCATCCTGACTGTGCAGTTGATCGATGATGTTACTTTTTCGTCTACCAATCAGTTTGTCCGCACGTTTTTTCAGGGATATCTCATGTTTATTCGATTTTAGAAATATCAGCGCGATTGCGGACACCGCTATAATCACGATCAGTACAAGTGTTCCGAAAATACGGGTCTGGGCATGGTCTCTGCCTTTCCAGTCCTTATATAGTGATTTTCTGGTGCTGTTTGCGCTTTTCGCAACAGTTGAGATCTTTTTCTGCTCTTCTATCAGATTTTTCAGGAAAAAATTCGTTCCGTTGGTGATTTCTGCCATTTTTCCGTCCACGTCAAGAACCCGTTCACCAAAAGCAGCAAGCACCTCGTAATTCGTAGCATCTGACCGGTTGATGTCATCGCCCAGCACCGCGAGCGAGTCGCATGACGTAATCAGATCGGTACGGGTTGTTTCGATAGCCTGCGGCGATCCGACAAGGGTCTTGATGGCATCGATGTCATCAGGACTTATCTGGCTCGCTGCCTCTCTCCATGCAACCGCCAGAAGAACGTTCTCGACGGTTGATGCATTGTCGACCAGCGTACCATCATCCGTGAACACCTCGATCCCTGTTCCTGAGATGATATTTTTATATCTGACAACATAATAATTTTCCACGCCCATCGATACCACATCGAGAGTATCAATCGAGTAATCGAGTAGTATTCGTTCGGCATCCGCGGCATGTACGATCACATCCTCATCAGTGCTGTTGGTCTCCCCCGTGCACAGTGCAGCAAGCAATGCGACAGTTAGAAGAATTAGTATCGGCTTATTCATAGTATCCCCAGTTTCATTCGCTTTACGATTTCAGGATTTTCATACATCTCTCTTGCATACGTTAATAGAATGTCCGCAATCAGGATTCGCATCGCATGGTCGATCTCGTCTCCTGACTGATCCGAGAGCAGATCCCTTGCGGTTGACCATATCCCTGTAATCGGGAGTACGCTCATGTCCCGCGTTCTTGACGTGATCTCATCATCGATCTCGAACGTTCGACGCTGCACCTCTTGATGTGCGGATGATAGGAACCCGGAAGGATCTGCTATCAACTCAGAGAGCGAATCATAATCGATTGGGCTTGCAGTGCACTCAGATGCATTTTCAACACCGGTGGTACCGATCGCATACAGATCAATATTCCTTTTGGAGACCATGATCTCAGACAATTTGATGCAGACGACCTCGATGACAGAAATCAATCGATCTGTGACCTCTTTCGGTCTGCTTTCCCCGCATAAGAAATGAACTGCTGTTATTCCGCGTACGTAGTCGATCAATCGCTGTACTGCGCTTCGATAAAATCCGGGAATGCATCGATCATAACCTGATACTTCACGATACCGATTCTCAAACGCCTGTCTGATGGAACGTAATCTCGCATCCTGTTCCTGATCAGGGCGGACGATTGATGGTAACAGAATCGTTGCAACATCGCCTTTTACAGAAGCGGTTGCACCATCATATAGATTCGGGATGCCGCTGGCATTGATCGTATGTTCTTCACCGCGGCTCAATGTGAATTTCGCCTCTCCGGTATCATTGGTCTTGTGGGTCTTCGGTCCGGCATGAACGGTTACGCCGGGAATCGGCGTTTTTGATGCGGAATCGAGCACCCTCACCCTTAAATGTACCGGTTCTGGTTCCGGAACTTTGACATCGGTTTTGATCTCAGGTTTAGCCTCAGGTGTATCATCCAGTATTTTCCTTGCCGGTTCTGGCTTCGGGTGCGGACGTCTGTTATATGTATGAGACGGTCTTAGACGCATGAATACGATTCCGCCAAGCACCAGTATCAGAGCAAGCGCAACCACGTAATAAAATCCCATGTTGCGGGTTTTTGGGGTTTCTGGTGGCGTGTCCACGCGTTCTGCTGATCCTGACGCTGCCAGTGCGAGAACAGTGATATTGATCTCATCGGTATCCGCACATTCATACTCGTCAGCAACGATCAGCGTGATCGTATGTGTGCCTGGAGCAAATGTCTGGCTGAACATCCGCTTCTCTGAAAGAATGGTACCGTTCTCCAGCCATTGGTATGTCAGATTTTCTCCATCTGAACCGGATGCATCGAGCAGAATCTCGGTTCCCGCGAGTGCTCTGCGATCTGTTCCCGCGTCTGCACGAGGCAGGTTCATACTCGATCGAACCGTAATTGTAACATCGTCGGTTGCTGATGCGCCATCATCATCAGTCACCATGAGCGTGATATAATGCACGCCTCTGGAAAAGAGATGCTCAAAAATCATGGATTCGTTGATCACAGTATGTGCCTCGAGCCATCCATATTTCACGATTGTGCCATCAGGGTCACTGGAATTGGACGCATCGAGAGTAACAGCGGTTCCAACGAGGACGGTCTGATCGGGTCCGGCGCAAGCGATCGGAGGCTTCTGATCCACAGGAAGGACATCGATCGCCACACGATCGGTAGCGCTTGCTCCATACGCATCGGTCACCTCCAGGAGGATGCTGTGTGTGCCGCATGGAAGAGCGCTTGTGTCAAATGAGGGTGCCGAGTTGAGGATGCTGCCACCATCCTCCTTCCACAGATAGGATAAGGAATCGCCGTCAGGGTCACTGGAATTGGATGCATCGAAATGAATCAGCGTTCCTTCAGGTACCGCCTGGTCAGGTCCTGCATCCGCATGAGGTGCACGGTTGACCACCACCTCTACCGTGTCGGCATCATCATCCTCAAAATTATCGGTTACAGTCAAGGTGATCTCATGTTTTCCGATATCAAATACCTTGCTGAACGATCTTTTGGTGCTCAATTCTTCTCCATCCTCCTTCCACAGATATGATAAGGAGTCACCATCAGGATCCGTAGATCCGGATGCGTCGAGCTTGATGTATGTGTTGGGCGATACGACCCGATCATCGCCTGCATCTGCAATCGGGGGATGATTCACACGCACGGTTACATCATCGGTGTCGGTGTTGTTGCCGTCGGATACGGTCAGCGTGATTTCGTGCGTGCCGATATCAAAGACCATCTCAAACGATGACTCGGTGCTGAGAATTTTGCCACTTTCGGTCCAGTTATATGTTAAGGCGCCGGTTGAGTTTGAACCATCCAGCGTGACCAGTGTGCCTGACGGCACATGCTGATTCGCTCCTGCTTTCGCTTCCAGTGCGGATGCACCGCTCACGAGCAGCAATAACGCACATACAAACATCACATAATTTCTGCACCGGTGCAGCCCTCTGATCATAATGCATCATGATCGGTGTAATTACATAAACCTTGTGCGTTTGCATCCGAAAGGCACATCGGTGCGATAAAATTCGATGCTCCGGCCGGGA
>JAYEGV010000185.1:0-6788 GCA_034659235.1 Methanobacteriota archaeon | reverse complement strand
GTGCCGAATTCACCTCCTGCTTCCCTTAGCAGGTCACCGATCTCACCTGCCTGTTCGGTTGGCAGCGGACCCTCTCCAACCCTTGTGATGTATGCCTTGACGACCCCAATCACATGATCCACCCTCTTCGGTCCGACTCCGAGATATGCACATGCGCTCCCTGCTACGGTACTCGATGATGTCACGTACTTCTGGGTGCCGTGGATGATATCGAGATGTGCGCCCTGCGCACCCTCTGCAAGCACATTCATGTCCTGATCGAGCGCATGGTTCACTTCATAAGAGACATCAGTGATGTATGGCTTGAGTCTGGCGCCGTATCCGATATAATCAGGAATGCTGTCGCGCACCACATCGGGATCGCCTCCGAGATCGAGGATTGCACGTTCCTTCTCGGGTGCGAGTTCGTCCACGATCGCGAGAAATGTCTCTTTAAAAGAAAGATCTGCCAGCCGCACCTCATCCCTTGATATCTTATCGATATATGCAAATCCGATGCCGCGGGCGGTTGTTCCGATCTTCCGTTTCCGTTTTTGCTCACGCAGTTTATCCATCTCGATATGATACGGCATGATGATACTGGCTTTTGCATCGATCCCGAGTTTCTCAGGTGTTATTGTTATGCCGGCGCTTTTTAGCATCTCAATCTCCTGAATAAGAACTCTCGGATCAACAACCACGCCGGGACCGATCAGGAGGCGGGCATCAGCGAGAACGCCTGATGGAATCAGATGGAGTTTGTAGGTATCATCTCCAACGATCACGGTATGCCCTGCATTGTTTCCGCCCTGAAACCGGACAACGATATCATAATCCTTGCTTAACAGATCGACAATCTTTCCTTTGCCCTCGTCTCCGAACTGAGCGCCTGTGAGGATGGTGAACATATTCCTGATTCTGTGTGCGATGTTATAATATGTTCGCAATCGAAGCCGTGCCATATACCAGATCGATAAGGTTTATGAGTGGTCAATGGATAGTTGACATCCTGCAATCATGACGCTCAGAACTCCGATCGTGTGCGTGCTCGGGCATGTGGATCACGGGAAGACAACACTGCTCGACAGAATCAGAGGTAGCACGATCGTAGATCTGGAATCCGGTGCGATCACTCAGCATATCGGTGCTACCGAGGTTCCTATCAGTGCGATAGCCAATCTCTGTGGATCCTTGTTTACCGAAAAATTCATCGTTCCTGGGTTGCTCTTCATCGACACTCCCGGACATCACGCATTCACAACACTGCGCAGCCGCGGCGGCGCGCTTGCGGATCTTGCGGTGCTGGTAATCGACATCAACGAGGGATTCCTGCCGCAAACCATCGAATCGTTGAATATATTAAAAAAATCCAGAACCCCGTTTGTGGTTGCAGCAAACAAGATCGATCGCATACATGGCTGGCAGACTCATGAGAATATGCCGTTTGTTCAGGGATATCAGAAGCAGACATCGCATCTGCGGCAGGAACTCGACCGGAAATTGTATGAATTGATCGGGGAACTGTATGAGCATGGGTTCAGTGCTGACAGATACGATCATATATCCGATTTCAGAACAACCGTTAGCGTGATACCGATAAGTGCGAAGACAGGAGAGGGGGTTCCGGATCTGTTGATGGTACTGCTTGGACTGGCGCAGCGTTTTCTTGAAGAGAACCTGAGAGTTAGCACAACCGGCGCAGGTGTGTGCACGATTCTTGAGGTCGGTGAGACCCTCGGTCTCGGTACAACCGTCGATGTGATCCTCCATGACGGGGGGCTGTCGGTTGGTGACACTATCGTGGTTGGTGGACAGCCTGTTGTCACAACAAAGGTTCGTGCACTCCTCAAGCCAAAGCCGATGACCGAGATCTGGTCAAATGAGATATATGATCACGTAAAACATGTGACCGCAGCTTCCGGCATTGCGATCGCGGCACCGAATCTGGAACATGCTATCGCCGGATCAACGATCAGGGTTGTATCGGATGATGCCCCTATAGTGGTGCGGGAGATAGAGAGCGAAATCAGTGCTGTGCAGATAACAACCGATTCCGATGGTGTTGTCATATCGGCTGATACCATAGGATCGCTTGAAGCAATCACAGGGGAACTGAAAAGCACAGGCGTTCCGATCAGAGTTGCTAAGATCGGCAATATCTCAAGAAGAGATGTTATCGAGGCTGAAACAAGCAATGATCCTCTTTACAAAACGATAATCGGATTTCGTGTCGATACCCTTCCTGATGCCGATGAGGAGTTGCAGAAATCAGGCACGAAATTGTTTCGGAGCGATGTGATCTATCAGTTGATTGAGGATTATCAGAACTGGGCATCAAAAGAGAAGGAGATCGTTGAGAAGAAGATATCAGAGGCTGTGATCAAACCAGGACGGTTCATGCTTCTGGACGGGTGTGTATTCAGACAGAGCAACCCTGCTGTTGTCGGGGTGCGCATCATAGGCGGCGTTGTCAGGACCGGGGTTGCGGTCATGCGCACCGATGGCACGCAGATCGGGATTGTAAAAGGGATTCAGGAGCATGGGGAATCTCTGAGGGATGCAAGATACCGTGATGAAGTTGCCTTTGCAATCGAGGGTCCGACCATCGGGAGGCAGATCAAGGAACGTGATGTGCTCTTCGTTGATATCCCGGAACGGCATGCAAAGATGGTTGAGCAGGAATTATATAACACGCTTTCACCCGATGCGATCGAGACGTTCGAAGAGTTTCTGGCGATTAAACGAAAGGACAATCCGTTCTGGGGCAGATAATTCCGATGATCATGACAGCAGCACCACATCCCCAAATTCCTCTTCCCTCGAATCCGCAGTGAATACCATGAATGCGAGCACACACCAGATCACAGCACCCGCGAACAGAATGATATATCCGATCATCAGCATGAAAAACTGACTCAATAACAGTAACCACTGCTTCTGGAGTTCATCTGCACGAGTAACACTCGTATTATACAGTTCAGACTCGCCTGCTGCCTGATAATTTTCTGCGGCTACCTCTGTCGCATTGATTGCAAACTTATACCGGTATGATGTTGAATCATAAACAAACGGATTGACCAGCAACTTCGCATCACCCCACCGGTACAGGTCATCGGATGCACGTCTGATCGCATCATCCGCGTTCACATGATGGTTGTTTGCACTCTCGATCTTCTGATTGTATGCTGATATGGATTCTGCTGCCATTTCACGCGCCTTCTTGCTCTTCTCAATCTCGTTTAGAAGTTCATAAGCGGTTGCGGCACGCCTCTGTGCGATGATTCTTGCACGATCATTATCGGTATCCGATGCCATCTTCTCGAAGTACATAGATTCCTCATGCAATATACTATTAATAAAATTATTTGACATGGTGTAAATATCGGTCTGTGATGATGTATGTGCACTCTTGCGCATGGTCTCCACAGCGATCCTTGCAACCAGAAGATCGTCCAGCGCACCCTCATGATCGTTTCTATCGACCTTCTGCACCGCACGATCCATCGCATCAAGAAATGTAACAGAACCCTGCGAGATGCTTGCAACCGATGCCCACTCCTCTGCGCTGCTTGCACCGCTCGATGAGAGCATACCAAGAACCTTACCTGCGATATTCGATACTTCCGAATTTTTAGATCCGCGCATGGTTTGCAGCACGTCCTTTGTCTCTGCAATATCGATCGGTGTTGCGACCGCTCGGAATGTGATGGTCGCATTCCCTGCGCTATTGGATAGATAATATCCCCATGTGTACGTCCTGCCAACCTCGGTTTCTCCGCGAAATCGGAGCGTGAACGTAAGTGGCACAGAACCTCCTTTCGGTATGATGGACGCTGGCAGATCAACAGACATCCAGTCATCCTTTCCGTTCCCTGGCTGACCGTCATCACGTTTGATCTTGACAGAGGAGATGTCCTTGTATCCGAGCAGCTCGTTCAGTGATATCTTCAGAGGAACCGATTTTAGTACATCAACTCTTCCAAAATCCGGATTATATGCGGACATTTCAAATTTAACAGCATGTTCAACTATTACCGCTACCGTAATGGTCTGTATTCCTGCTTTTCCGGCATCGATGCGCAGTTTGCCCTGATGCTTACCTTCCGGCGCTGAAGCAGGGATGGTGATCGTCAGAGTGGCGGTTTCAGCGCTTCGATTTAAGATTTGGGATGGATAGTTCACGTTAAATGTCATTCCAGCATCAGGAGTGCCGTAAGCGGCAGCGCTCTTCACAGTCATCGAGGTATCGCCATCGTTTATGATCTCAAACTTCTTTTCGACCTTAAAACCAGTCTTCTCCATCTCTTTTCTTGGCTTATCAAATACAACCTTGCCTGCATCGATGTTCTGGAGTGATGCGAGATGTGCCGGAATCAGGCGGTCGACGTTGATTGTGATGGTGCCTTTGCCATGAGCAAAATCAGCGGTTGCGGTGTACGTTCCCCTATCAACGGTTCCTGCGACATGCACCTTGATCCGTACATTTTTTGTGTCGCCGGGATTGAAGCTTGTTATAGGATAACTACTCAACGATTCCAAAGTGATGCCGCTTTCTGAAATAGTAAGAGCTGGTGAATCTATCCTATTTATGATATCATCTCCGGTATTCTTCAACTCAAGCGTCACCGTTACATCCTTCGCACCCGGATCCCCGTATCGTGCATCCAGCTTGATATCACATGAAGCCCCGCTCACATCAAGTGCTGCCTCCGCAGTCTGCATGAACATAAAAAGCATAATAAATAAAAATACAACTTTCCTCACCGGATCACCTCGTTTCCAAGCAAGGTATCCTCGACCGCATGAGTCCATCTGAAGAGCAGACCGAGCACACACACAAGCATCACAATGAACACCATAACAGATACCGCAGCATATTTCAGAAACAGATCAACGAGTTCTGCATGGATATGATCGACCTCAACAAGTTTCTCATCAATCTGTGATGCTCTCTCATCTCCGTGTTTCTGATATATCTTATAAACAGTGGAAAGTTCCCTCTTCGATGTTCTTGCTGACAGAATCCCGGTCGCAACCGATATAAAATTACCGGAATGGTTCAACCCATATAAAGCCTGATCAAATCTGGTTTCTCCCACATATAATGACTCATTCGCAATCTCCATATCAAACTGATACTCAGATCTCAGCTCTTTAACCTTCAGATCGAGATAGGTCGTTTTTGTGATATCCTCTGCCTCTCTGTACGCGGTTAGAGCATGCTCATAATAATCGATCGTTAAGCGAGTATTGTTTTCGCTCTCAGCCAGTCTTTCAAAATATTCTCCCTGATCCGTAAAAAAATGCGATAACGCAGTTTTTGGATAAAACGTGATGAAATTCTCCTTAGCCTGCGAATATCCTTCGAGAGAGTTTATATCATTCTTCAGACCTGTTGCACGGGTCAGTGCCTCTTTGTGAGATGAAGGATCATCCTTTGATGCAAGATCATTGATTCCATCGAATTTCTGAAGAATCCCGTTCGGTCCCGATGCAATATTCACCCACTTCCTAGTCGATTCGGTGATCTGATCGGAAGAAAGGGTTTGCAGCGTGATCAGGATCTGTTTACGCATGAGATCGAGTTCCTGGTACCGGGCAAGCACCGGAAGATTGATCTCGCTCGTCTGCTCGACCAGTTCCCGCTTTAATGCATCATCTCCGAGAACCGGCATTGCAAGCGATGAGAGTATCAGGATGGCTGCCAGCAGATTGATCGCTCGAACCATAATATAATCACTACGAAAAATCATATATGCATTGCGGTTGATCTGTTGTGTATGGCAGTTTTACTGATCGGCGCAGGAAATGCCGGAAGTGCGCTTTTGGATGCTGTTTGTGAGCGTGGAGCAGGGAAGAATCCGAGAATAGCAATCAACCCGAGAGTCACATTCAAACATATTCGGAAGAAGGAGCAGTATGTGCTGACCGATAAAGGTTTCTTCCGATCCGGTGATGGGGTGGTTGACAGGCAGGATTTTAAGGATTCTGCAGCATCCGCATCTGCAATGAATTCGTATGACGCTGTGCTGCTTGAACTGCTAAATGATAACATCGAAGGTGTTGATGCTGCAATCCTGTTTCTCGGGCTCGGCGGAGTCGTAGGAAGCGGGATATCGCCTGTTATCGCACGCGCACTGAGCGATCTCAGTATACCGATCATGGTCTTTGGTGCACTCCCGTCTCAGGGTGGTGCGGATACGGATATGCGTGCACAGTACCGGAATGTGAGTTATGCAATCGAACATCTCAGAAAGTACACTGGTGCATTCATCCTGATGGACAACCAGCGCATTGCCTACACCGATAACATCGATAGCATATACCCGCGATACAACCAGTACGCTGCTGCTGTTATTTCCGATATCCTTTCCGGATCTGATCCAAAGACGTCCACAGCATCGAGCATCGGTGTCAGGGATGTGATATCCTCTATATCTCTCCCGGGAGGGGGTTTTTCTGTGTTTGGTCGTGCAAGTGTCCTGTCGAAGGACTTATTCCATTATTTCATCCCGGTCGGCGGACACAAACCAATCGATGTGCAGACCATGATCGGCGTCGCTGTTGAGAAACTATCCATGAATGTGGATACAAAAGACGCTCAGAAGAGTACGGCACTCTTCAGGGTGCCGCCGTGGTATATGAAGAAGGAAAATGCGATCGATACAGGGTCGATAGAGAGATTCCAGCAGGAAAATTCATCGTCAGGTCATTATCTCGGAATCTCTCTTACAAAGAGAAGTCTTGTCACGCTGACATTGCTGCTCACTTATGCAGATATGCCAAGACTGCGCGAGATCAGGGACGTT
>JAYEGV010000184.1:2909-6883 GCA_034659235.1 Methanobacteriota archaeon | reverse complement strand
CCCCCACACGGAAGACACATCGTCTCAGCTACATCAGCCCGCAAGCCATGCGCATCCAGAACCTCGCGCTCGTATTGCGCAAGCGCAAGCAGCCGGTCAGCATCCGGGCGTCTTGCATCCGGGCAGATTTTCTTCAGATCTGGGCGGAGCGGGTGGAGATTGAGTGCACGAAGGATCGGGATCACTCCAAGCTCTGCAAGCGTCTCCACACCTTCTTTAACAGTTCTATCAGACTCTCCAAGACCGACTATGAAGTTTGAGAAGACCCGGTTCCTGCCAAAAATATTTACAGCGTCCTCAAGTGCGGTAAGCACAAAATCAAAATTCATATCAGCGCATGCACGTCTAAAGATCTTCTGATCCATGGTCTCGATATTGTACTTGATCTCGATAGCACCAGCCTCTTTGAGGTGCAGAGACGAATCAACAGTCGGATACACAGATACGCCGATCGGGAGATTGTACCTTGTAAGGGCATTTACGGCATTAACAGCCCGTGTAACTTCTTCTTCAGGCGAATGCTCAATTCCTGATGTGATTGCGATCGCACGCATCTTTTTCGTCCTGTACGCATCATCTACCATTCGTACGATCTCTTCTAAGGATTTGGTTCTGCCCTTGAGTTTTGGGACCGGGCAGAACGTGCAATTGAAGATGCAGGATTCGCTTATGGTGATGTATGCCTGCTCAGGGCAGTGCAGCAGCGCGGGCTCGATTCTGCCGCGTACGAGTTCCTCGCCATTGTGGAGAATCGCAACACGATCAGCATCGCGAGTATCATCATCTATCCGCCGCACCTTTAAGAGCGCGTCAGGATCTCTCTTAGAATCCAGCCGGACACGATGTTCCTCCGATCTAAAGAAGAAAGATTCAACTCCCGCACCTGGTCCCGCAGTCGATGTCCTTGAGATGCCAAGCAGTTCCGGATCGACATCTGCTGAGCCTTCTGCTATAAGGATCGCTTTGATTCGTGTATCCATTGAAATATCAGTGATAGTGCAGATACATTAATATCTACCTATAGGGTTGCTTTAATTTTGCATTCATCCTATCTGACAGTGATCTTCTTCCGGCAGATACCATTCACATCTCCAAAGACGAGTTCTACATCCACATCCTTTCCTGTGAGTTCTTTTAATGCTCCTTTGAGATATCCACGCGTGATGTTGCATAGCGGAGATTCTGTCGTGAGTTTGCGATCCCTGAGGATATCACGTATGAAACACTTGAACACGTTGGTATAGATCGTACTATCCTCTATGTGATCGATCTCCATCTCACACCCATACCACATATTTGTACGGTATATAAAAGTATCCAGAGCCTCCTCTACCTTCTCGATCGTGCCGAACTGTTTTTTTGCCCTCTTACCGAGTCGTCTTCCAGCATTCTCGCCCATGAGCATACAGATATTCTTCGCTTCGCTTATTTTTGTCGTTTCAGCGAGTACACACGAAACCTCTCCGGCAAGTATTATCAACGCCTTGTTGAGCGCTTTACAATCACTTAATTCATCTTGCAGTGCCTGCATCTGCATCGATTTCTTATCGGACATGATAACGCCTCTAATCCATGAGTGCGATTGATGTGCATATAAAGGTTAGTTATCAGGTGTTGAACAAAGTGTTATAACATCGATATGCAGAAGAGCATTTCGTGACTTTATAGATAACATGGTATTAGCGGGTTATTATGGTCTCATTGCTCTGATTCTCAATATATCCTATCAATTCGATATTCAACCGCAGAACCCGCCATGTCGTCTCTCTTCAACATGCCTTTTAACTTTTTATTTTATCTTTTTCATCGTTTATCATTATGATAGGTTTTGTGGAAAAGTCAGGCGAGAATATATTTGAATTCGGAACGGTTCGGCATATTGCTTGATATCAGGATACATATCGCTTCAGCAGTGTGCGATTCACCTGGTAATAATCTTCTCTCTACAAACACCATTCACATCTCCAAAGACGAGTTCTACATCCACATCCTTTCCTGTGAGTTCTTTTAATGCTCCTTTGATGTAACCGCGCGTGATGTTGCATAGCGGAGATTCTGTCGTGAGTTTGCGATCCCTGAGGATATCACGTATGAAACATTTAAGCACATTGATATAGATCGTACCGTTTTCGATGTGGTCTACCTCAATATTATATCCATACCATGATTCCGTGTGATATATAAAAGTATCCAGAGCCTCCTCCACCTTCTCGATTGTGCCGAACTGTTTTTTTGCCCTCTTACCGAGTCGTCTTCCAGCATTCTCGCCCATGAGCATACAGATATTCTTCGCTTCGCTTATTTTTGTCGTTTCAGCGAGTACACACGAAACCTCTCCGGCAAGTATTGTCAACGCCTTGTTGAGCGCTTTACAATCACTTAATTCATCTTGCAGTGCCTGCATCTGCATCGGTTCCTTATCTGACATGATAACGCCTCTAATCCATGAGTGCGATTGATGTGCATATAAATGTTATCATGTATGACAATATAAATATCTTTACAATCTTCAATTTAATACCTATCATTCACCATCACAAGTATTAAAATAGTTAGCGATCATTATGTATGGATACCATGACAGTCGGATACCCATTCATCACAGAAAAAGCAACCATAGAACTGGAAGAAAATAACAAACTTCAGTTCATCGTTGATGTGAATACAACCAAGAACCGCATCAAAAAAGACATCGAAGAAATTTATGGATTTGAAGTTGCTGTGGTCAGAACGATGATCACACCGAAAGGAAAAAAGAAAGCAATCGTGGCGTTCGTAGAGGATGATGCAGCAAATGAAGTTGCTACCAGAATAGGATTATTTTAGGTGGATATACAATGGGAAAACGAATCATATCGCAGAATAGAGGGCGAGGATCGCCGGTATATACCGCACCTTCTCATAAATATAAGGCAAAACTCGCTCATCCGACCATGAGCGACACCGTAATCAAGGCGAAAGTCACCGAAATTCTGCATGATCCTGCCAGATCCGCACCGATCGCACGGGTTTCCTTTGAAAATGGAGAAGAACGGCTGATTCTTGTATGTGAAGGAACATCCGTAGGACAGGAGGTCAAATGCGGCATAGGAGCTGAGATCAAGATTGGAAACATATTACCGCTGGCTGAAATCCCTGAGGGCACACCGATATGCAACATCGAATCCCACCCAGGAGATGGTGGGCATTTTGCAAGAGCATCTGGTGTGTATGGACTTCTGATTACCCATGATGTTGGCAAGACACTGGTGCAGATGCCTTCTGGTGCGATGAAATGGTTGCATCCGCACTGCAGAGCAACGATTGGTGTGATTGCTGGCGGCGGGCGTACTGATAAACCATTCGTCAAAGCAGGTAAGAAATACCACAAACTCAAGACTCGCGCAGCGAAATATCCACGCACAAGCGGAGTTGCGATGAATGTGATCGACCACCCATTCGGTGGTGGCAACCAGCAGCACCCGGGACGACCAAAGAGTGTGGGTAGAAATACACCGCCAGGACGGAAGGTTGGAAGCATCGCATCGAGACGTACAGGAAAACGATAAGGGTGAAACAATGGTCAAAAAAACAAAAAAGAAACTGCCAAGAAGAAAGGAAGAATTTACGTATCGAGGATACAACATCACCGATCTCAAGAAGATGTCTCTCAATGAGTTCACAGATCTGCTGCCTGCATCCCAGCGTAGAAAGATGAGAAGAGGTTTTACCGAAGAACATAAGAAACTGATGCAGCGCGTCAGGGATGGAGATACTATGATAAGAACTCATCTTCGGGATATGATCATTTTGCCGGAAATGGTCGGGATCGATCTTGAGATTCACGATGGCAGAAAATTTAATAGGGTGCCGGTGCAACCTGAGATGATTGGTCATTACATCGGCGAGTATGCGCTCACCCGAAACATAGTGAGACATGGCAGCGCAGGTGTCGGCGCAACCCGGTCCAGCAAATTCGTGCCGCTCAAGTGATA
>JAYEGV010000184.1:0-2809 GCA_034659235.1 Methanobacteriota archaeon | reverse complement strand
CGATAAACCAGTTAAGGAGATACAATGGCAAAGGTCAAGTATTCACGCGAATCGGATCCAAGTACATCATCAAGAGCGATGGGCTACGAACTACACATCTCACCAAAGCACTCGAGAGAGATCTGCTCGAAGATCAGGAAAATGCGCACACCAGCAGCAAAACAGTATCTAGAGGATGTGATATCGCTAAAAAAAGCAGTTCCATTCAAACGTTACAATGGAGGTGTGGGGCACAGGCGAGGCAGAATGGCTGCTGGCAGGTACCCTGTTCGTGCAGCATCCGAAATTCTCAAGGTATTAATCAATGCTGAAAACAGCGCCGAGGATAAGGGTCTTGAGCCCGATCATACGAGGATATCGCATATCGCAACCAAGAAGGGCAGGACCATTCGTGGAATTATGCCGCGGGCTATGGGGCGTGCAACTGCAAAGAATACCGAAACCGTAACGGTTGAAATCATTTTGGAGGAACTATAAATGGCAGTTGAACGAAAGTTTGTGCATCAAGGGCTCGATAGGGCGAGAATGGAGGAATACTTTTCCAAACAACTTGATCGTGCCGGTTATGCTGGAATGGAGATAAATAGAACTCCAATGGGAACTCAGATTACGATTTTTGCAGAGAAACCTGGAATGGTCATAGGAAAGGGTGGAAAATTAGTTCGCAGACTAACAAAGGATTTAAATCAATTTTACAACCTTGACAATCCTCAAATCGATGTACAGAATGTGAGCGTTCCGGAATTGAATGCACAGTTGATGGCATCGCGACTTGCAAGTGCGCTTGAACGTGGCTGGTATTTCAGAAAAGCAGCACATTCAACACTTCGTAGAATCATCCAATCCGGTGCAATCGGTTGCAGGATCGTTCTCTCCGGAAAACTCACCGGTCCGAGATCGCGGGTCGAGAAGATCGTTGAGGGCTATATCGTACATGCAGGAAAACCTGCTGAGCAGATCGTTCATCATGGTTTTGCAACTGCTGTTCGGAAACTGGGCACGATCGGTTGCAGCATTCAGATCGTGCTTCCGGATGCCGTACTACCGGATGTCTTCAATCTGGTGGATGTTGAGCCACCGGAACCGGTGGTTGAGGAAGAAACCGTTGAATTCCATCCAGAGGAGGTCGAGGAAGAGATATCTGTCGAGGAGATGGCTGAGGAAAAAGTAGAAATCGCGGCAGAAGAAACAGTCCATGAGGTGGTAATTGAGGAGGGCGTGGAGATAACGGGTGAGATGGCTGAAGAAGAAACGCTCCCAACCATGGAAATACCACCTCTTGGAGAGGCAACCGCCAAACAACCCACGATCCCTACGGGAGATATCGAGGAAACTCCATCTCCGGTTGAAACAGAACCTGTTCTCGCCGGTGAGGAAATGCTTACCACTGCTGAACCCGCCATCACGAAACATGAAGAAATATCTACCATCACCAAAGAACCTTCTCCAGTTGAAACAAAGGACATCCCCGTCGGTGAGGAGATACCCACCACTGCTGAAGTAACCTCTCCAGTTGAAACCAAGGGGTCACCTGCTGGTAAGGCTGAAGTCCGCAATGTAAACGGTATCTGGGAGCACAAACACGATGATCTCGACTGGCATGTGATGGCGATCGTACACAAACGACCGGATGAGGAGGGTTGAGTATGGCAATGCTTCGATCAGAAGAGATCAGGAATATGAGTCCGCACGAGATGCTTGATGAACTCGAATCGCTGCGGATGGATCTGATCAGGGAGCGTGCGCTCGTCTCCACCGGAGGGGCGCCAGAGAATCCCGGATTGATTGGAGAGCTGAGACGCACCATTGCACGGATCAAGACCATTCAGAAAGAGAAACGATTATGACCTACCACATCACCCCTGAAAATCTGATCTACCATACCCTGATCGGTCTTGAGACTGTGGTTGCAGACAGCACAAATCCTGATATGGTTGACATTACAGGCGTGGTGGTTGATGAAACAAGAAACACGCTCGTTATTAACCCATGCCTGCGATTTTTTCACAACGATTTTTCCACACGATTTTTTCACAAAAAATCGAGTAAAAACTGCCAGGATTCGTTTTCTGATAGGATCATCCCGAAATCACATACTATATTTATCTTCAGTTTGCCGGACGGCAGCATGGTCAGGGTCAACGGAGATCTGCTTGTTGCACGTCCGGAAGATAGAATCACAAAGAAGCACAGGAATAATTGAGGAATAAATCAATGACAAGAAACATTGGATTGAATGTACCTATACCACTGTCTGAGTGCGAAGATCCGAACTGTCCATTTCATGGCACTCTTCCTGTTCGAGGGCAGGTGCTGGACGGAGTCGTTATCAGTTCCAGGATGGATAAAACAGTGGTGGTCGAGCGCACTTATGAGAGAAAAATATTCAAATATGAACGATACGAAAAGCGCAGATCACGGATTCACGCTCACAACCCGCCATGCATCAATGCAAAGGAAGGCGATATCGTCAAGATCGCTGAATGCCGTCCGATAAGCAAAACCAAATCCTTTGTGGTGGTGTCGCTCGCATGAAAGGTATCCGTGCATCAATGCCCCGTCCGCTCAACGCTGGAGCGAGACTGAACTGCGTGGACAACACTGGCGCACGAGTCGTTGGAATCATCTCGGTGGTGGGTTATCGCGGTGTAAAGAACCGGTATCCAAAAGCAGGGATTGGCGATATGCTGATCGTATCCGTAAAGAAAGGTAGTCCGGAGATGCGTAAGCAAATCATGCGTGCTGTGGTGGTCCGGCAGAAGAAAGAGTATAAGCGCCCGGATGGTATGCATGTGTCCTTCGAGGACAA
>JAYEGV010000183.1:0-6936 GCA_034659235.1 Methanobacteriota archaeon | reverse complement strand
AAATCCGTGTTAATCCGTGTCTGAAAAACTTGTAACAACTCACCTTTAAGAAGTTGATCTGTTTTTAGCCTTTCCATTGGGTGACACTTCAAGTTTTTTTCTTCAGCATTCCAGTACTTTGATTTTGCCCATGAGAAAATGCAGATAATTTTAAAAGTCGAATTGAAGTATGCTTCTTTGTGGGAGAAGTTTAAAAAATGTAGGAAATTTTCTAAAACGTGAGTTGTTACCTCGATGTTTTCGACCGCCGCCTGCATGATCATGAGCGCATCAAGTGATGTAACCTTGTCGTCATCGTTTACGTCCGCGGCGGGATCGTATTCGCGGCTGCCGGCTGCTATCTGCAAGCATATATACACAAAATACACCATGCTGGATGAATCAAAGAAAGAACCGATCCGGAAGATAGCCGATGGCTCAATCATAACCCGCTTCGACAAAACACCAGTGCCAGAAAACCCCACCGATGTGTTCCATGCCCAACTTCACCCCTTCCGCATCCTCTTGATCTCCCGCAGCCTTCGCACCGCCACCTCGCATATAAAGATGATCATCGCAGCGAGCAGGAACGGCATCCTCATATCATCGTGTTCCTGAACGGTACGCGTGGATCGCTCTCTCAGATTGTTGAGCAGTGGCTCAATCTCGTCCTCGGCATATACCCCCCCACCAAAGATCCCGATTGTGTCATAGAAGTCTTCTGAGAACCCAACCTCTCGAAATTCCCTTGGATAGTTCACAGCGATCGCATATCCGGAAATATCCAGAAATCCAGGCAATTCTGTCTGAATCGAAGTCTGGTATCGGTCTTTGTCGATCTGCGAGAGTTCAAGTCTCTTCCCATTCAGATTTATACTCGGAATGGCATCTGACCTGACATTGATGACCGCAGGATCGCCGAGATGGACATCATCGCCAGAGATTACGATCTCATCGTTTCTTCTCGGATCTCCGACTGCCCAGTTGACCATTCTTGAGATGAGAAGTGCGTTTTGACCGCTGTAGAGTGCGCCGCCCCAGCCGGTGCCATCATCGGTGCTGAATGCGACCACATGCCCCATGCCAAATCTCCAAGCTGTAACAACCGGTTTTCCTGCGTTGGTCGTAACAAGCGTCTGTGCTCCGGTCTTCGGGGTGACGGTGTTGTATCCGGTGATCGATCCGGATAGTTTGATGCCACCACTGATGAAATGGCGTGGATTCAGGATGATGATCGAGAAATCTCCTTTTGTTATATCCTCCGGCTCTTCTGGCTTCTCTCCAAAGATGATATTCAATCGCTCGGATTCTGCTGGTCTGTAATAGATTCCACCGCCTTCTGATGCTAATGACCGCATAAAATCTTCGTCTGTTGTCTCACCAACACCAACGGCATAAGTGGTGATGCCAGCATCAGCCATACTTCTTGCAAGGCTCAGACAGGTATCCGAGTTGCTTGTTTTTCCATCCGAGATGACGATTACATTCTTCGCCCCGGTACACCCGTCCAGCATATCGAAGGCAGCATCCTGTGCTGCGTTTATATGAGTGGTTCCGCCGTGTTTTAATCTCTTGATGTTATCCTCGATCGTGCTCTTGTACAATCCTCTGGTCAACGGAGACACGATATATGCCCGCTGATTGAATGCTACCACACCGATATGATCGTTTATACTGATTCCACGAAGTATGTTGATCGCCAGTGCCTTTTCCATACTCAGTGCCGTATCCCCCCCGTAAGCTGTGCCGACACTCCCTGAAATGTCAATCACGATCACAACCCCTACCTTTTTCCCTTCCCCTGCACTTTCCTTTGATTTTGTCGGAAGCAGCGTCTCGAACTGCGAGTCATAGTATCCGCCCTTATCATAAGCACGATCTCCCCCAATGACCACAAGTCCGCCGCCATCCTGCAGATATGTTCTCAATCGCCCAATCTCTCCTTTATCGAGATCGTTTACATGCATATTGTCAAGCACCGCAGCAAGATATTGATCAGGATCAAGCGATGCTGCAGAGCTGACGCGCGTGGTGTCATACAGTTCGGCAAGTGTCCGGGATAATGGGGAATCGCGGTCAGACACCAGAAGAATTTTTGGTTTCGGGATAACATAGACCGATTTGTAGAATACATTGTTAATCGATCTCAAATCCTCGCTTTCAGGCATGATTTCTGCTTTTATGGTGTGAGAACCGATACTTCCAAAGGTGTGTGAGATCGGTATGGTCTTCTCTCGTCCGGTTTGAGCGATTGCCTTCTCGTCGATCTTCGCTCCATCGATCCATACCGAAAGCGTGTACCTTGCATCCTCGCCTGCCTGTCGCACCACGATCACAAACGACTGCTCGCTACCCACGATCACATCCTTGCCACCAACGATCTCGACGCTCAGATCGTTCTGCTCTGGCTCCTGTCGGATGGTACAGACCGTGGTGTTGATCGTTGATGCGAATGCGATGGTATCAGTCAGGTCAAGCCCGTGATTGTTGTTGCCATCGCTCACAAGCAGGATGTTGTCGTTCCCTCGCGCAAACTCGGTGATCGCATCTCCGATTGCTGATCGATTCCCTGTGATCTGGTGGATGTCAGCAGGAGTGCGGCTCCGGAGCCGGTCATACAGCCGCTGCCCGGTATCGTTGTCAAAGAGTTTCATGCTCTCGGTGTGATCATCGATGATGGTGACGCTCGGCGTTTCATCAAAAGTTGTTCGCATTACCAGATTGTATGGAGAGGCAAGCGATATGATCAGTAACATGAACACGATGGCACGGGTTGCGAGTATTCCTTTCCTGTGCCCGTTCTTGATCAGGTATGCTGTTGCAACGAGCACGGGAATGATCAGTAAGAGAAGGTATGGGTGCGCTAAGAACATGGATGTGTGTTATTCGGCAGGGAGGATTGTAAAGCTTGCTCTGGTGAGACGAAGTGAAATGGACTGCTGTATCACGTCACTTCACAACCTCACTCGCATTCGTGATCACCGGATCAGCGCCAAGCACACAAAGCCGCGCCGCAATCTCATTTGCGCCGTGATGTCCGCCAACAAGTGCGATCGCATGTCTGAGCGCACAATCGACGACCACAACAGCAGGATCTGTCCACTTACTGCGCAGAAGCGGCGCAATCTGCCTGACAGCGATACCACAGGACATGATTGCGATGATCATATCATACCCGGATTCCGGACTAAAAGCATCAGGGAACGCGGATTCCGAATACCGGATCAGATCGCCTCCGACAAGATCACAAACCCGCTCTGCAACCGCATGGTTGCGCTCAAATGATATCACTGCGATCCGTATAGATGTGACCTCCTGAAACTCTCCGGACGTATGACATCTCCGATCAGAATCATAGCCGATTGCCTGATCCTGGAATTTTTAACCTTTTCTGCGATATCAGAGACCGTTCCGAGGATGATTGCCTCGTCCTGCCACGATGCATGGTACACCACCGCAACAGGCGTCTCTGGCGGATATTCGACGTTACTTATGATCTCCTCAATCTTATGGACGCCGAGAAATATCGCCATTGTTGCATGATGTTTTGACAGCTCACGTATCTCGTCCGATTCAAGTGTTTCGCCTGCGGGTCTGGTTATAATCAGGGTTTCTGTCACTCCTGACAGCGTCAACTGTACTCCAAGCGAAGCAGCCGCTGCAAACAACGAAGAAACACCAGGAACGATCTCCGATTCTATGTTTTTCTCCTTTAAAGCGACGATCTGCTCATAAATTGCGCCATATAATGAGGGATCACCTGTGTGCAGCCTGACAACCTTTTTGTTGTCTCTAACAGCGTCAACCATGATCGTTATCAGTTCATCGAGATTGAGACCGTGACTGTTGATGGTTTCTCCACCTGCATACCTCAGGACCTCTTGATTGACCAGCGAACCCGTGTACAGAACGAGATCAGCATCTTTGAGCAACGCATCTCCTCGAAGCGTGATCAGTTCCGGATCGCCAGGTCCTGCCCCGACGAAATAGACCTTTCCTAACATAATTCATCTCTCCTTCCTGCCTGCGTATATCATGCTGAAATAATCTCCTTTTTCCGGAATCTGTCTAGTTATCAGTTCATCATCAGAGAATAGCCTCTCGGCAAAGACAAATTCCGTATAACCTTCTTCAATCAGACGATCCACGATTCTTCCTGGTTTTCGTGCCTTCAACACGACTTTTGAGCTCACAGGCGAGCCATCGCTGACCACAAACGAACGATCAATGCCAGCATTGATTCTTGATGCAAACGCCGTGATCGAACTGATTCCAGGAATGGTTTGTATGATAATATTCGGATATTTCTCCTGTATCCGTCTGCGGAGCCGGACAAAGGTTGAAAAAAAGTTAGGATCGCCGATTAACCCGAATGCAACCATGTTATGTTCGGCTGCATCTGCAACAACGTCTGCATTCTGATCAATGGTTCTATCCAGTATCTCCTTATCGTGTGTCATCGGGAAATCGAGAATCTCCGGATCAGTGTATGGTGAAACCAGTTCAAATGCAAGCTTTCCAGGAACAAATACCTTATCGCTCTCTTTAAGTATTCGTATTGCCTTGAGCGTCAGCAGCTCCGGATCGCCTGGACCGAGTCCTACTCCAATCAGCATTGTTCGTCTCCTCTTCTTCTTAAGTATCTTCTCGATAAATCTATCCCCATCCGTCCCACACCCGAATGAAGTTCGGGGGCATCCGTGTTGTTGGGGTCGGGCGATGAGACGCGTGTGAATGGAGGTGGGGTGGGCGTGTGTTCGCTGAGAGCGGCGCGAATTTTGATTATCGTTTTGTGTGTCTGCAAAGTGCCAAAGACAGTTGGGTGAGCGGAGCGAACCGCAAACAAAGTGTCATATGCAGTTGGTCGCTCTTTCTCAATCAAGTGGACACCAATTCTATCTTGTCCCTTTCATGGCGTTTGCTGTAAGTTCCCAATACCCTCGACCTGATTCTTCAGGTCTTTTTATTAACCCCTTCTTCTTGGCTCTCTCCTTTGCCCATGCCAAGTTATGTTGCCAGCGAGGGATGCCCCCAGATACCGTTTCTTGATACCAATGCTGCTGGAACGTCTCACGGAGCATTTGATATATCTCTTGTTCAACCTCATCTTTTCGTGCTCTTCCACCACGTTTGCGCAATACGTCAACAATATATGGTATAAGGTCATCTTGAGATATTTTATTGTCAGGTGGAACTCGCATAGGAGGACGTTTTGCTAGCTTTAACTCTTCAAGGAACTTAGGCGAAATACGGAATTCAGCCTCGTGATATTCGAGAAACAGTTTAACCTGTTCGGTATCTGGTTTGAACCCACAAATCTTTTCTGTTGTCTCGGCGATGAGATTAATAAGCAAAGTGTCCGGTTCTGAGATAACGTTGTTCCAAGCCTCAGGCAAAGTATCTTCTATTGTCGTCTTCTTCAGTTGCCCTTTGTAAATAGATTCTGCGTGCTGCACAGCGTTGCCTGATTGGACGCTATTCTTCGAAAGTAGGTCAACGAATTTTGAAGTAATATCATTAGATTCTTGCTGAATGATATCAATGGTGTAGAACTTTCTTGCCTTCCAATCTCCTTTTTTCATTGGGAGGTAAAACCACCAAGTCATTCCATTTGTCAAGGTTGCAAGCTCGACTCCCTGCCGAAACGAATAATCAAGAAGCTGTTCCTGATATTCTTCCAAGTCCTTGCCTGGCTTTTTGACCTCGATAAAAAACTCGTTTGAGTTGTTCAACCTAAGAGAGTAGTCAACTCGTCTATTCTCAACGGAGAATTCCGGTGTGACCTCATCAATGTTATGAATATCCCATCCAAGCAGGTGGAGAAGAGGAAGTATTATTGCTTGCTTTGTTGCTGCTTCATCGTAGGCAGACACTTTTGGATTGGCTTTCAGACTTTTAATAAAAGATGTTAGTTGTTCAATCATTTTAAATATTCATCATCCTCAAGTGCTTTCATCAGAGGCTTTAATTACTGACTCATCAATCTTACCAAGCGTGCTGGCAGCAGCAGAACGCACATTCTTATCTTCATCCTCTTTTGCTTTTGTTAAAACTGATCTTATATAACGCTTAAGCCTACTCCTATCGAAGATATCACCAAGCGCTATGGCCGCAGACCGACGCACACCACTATCCTTATCTTTTGTTGCGCTTGTCAAGCGAAAAACCGCCCTCCCAGCACCAATCATACCAAGTGCACGGACAGCAGCCAAACGCACATTCTTATCTTCGTCATCTGTTGCTTTTTCCAAAGGCTCAACTGCCCCCTCGTCACCAATCTCACCAAGCGCGTAGGCAGCATACTGACGCACATTTTTATCTTCATCCCCAAGTGCTTTTATCAAAGGTTCAACTGCGGGCTTCCCAATCCTATTAAGCACGTTGACAACATGCGCCTGTAAATCTCCATATTTAAGTGCATTTATTAAAGGCACAACCGCTGGCTCACCAATCCCGATAAGCGTGTCGGCAGCAGCCAAACGCACCTTCATATCTTCATCTCCGTGTGTGTTTATCAAAGGCTCGGGCTCAACATCTGGAACCACAATGACATCACGCCTAACCACTTTCTTACCGCCAGCGGGTTTTATTCTTATAGGCATCCCAGACATCTTGACTGGATGGGATATCGATAGCACTTTTATCAAAGGCTCAACCGCTCTCGCATCACCAATCTCACCAAGCGCATCGGCAGCATCCCTACGCACATCCTTATCTTCATCCTCAAGTGCTTTTATCAAAGGCTCAACCGCTCTCGCATCACCAAGCTCACCAAGTGATGAGGCAGCAGCCCAACGCACATCCTTATCTTCATCCTCAAGTGCTTTTACCAAAGGCTCAACCGCCCTCTCGTCACCAATCCAGCCAAGTGCGAGGGCGGCAAGCGTCCGCACATCCTTGTCTTTATCATCGAGTGCTTTTATCAAAGGCTCAACGGCTGGCCCACCAATCATGACG
>JAYEGV010000182.1:4422-7033 GCA_034659235.1 Methanobacteriota archaeon | reverse complement strand
CTCATCCAGCATCTGCAGGAGAGCATACATCATCGCCTCAGGACCGCAGGAACATACGTATCGATCTGCCGCTTCATCCAGCAGATCGGTGATTCGACCATGGAATCCTGCAGAACCATCGTCGGTTGCGATTCTGATCTTCCCAGCATCACCGAATCTATGCTCAAACAGGAGTTCATCGCGTGTACGTGCACCAAGAAGCGTCAGTACATCATACCCCATCTCATGCGCTGCCTCTGCAAGCGGGGCAAGCGGCGCAGCACCAACTCCTCCCGCAACGATCAATAACGGATCGTGGATATCAAAACCGCTGCCGTAAGGTCCTCTGATTCCGATGGTATCGCCAGTAACGAGTTCGAAGAGCGCAGATGTCGCATCCCCCACTTTCTGTACCGTGATCATGTTATGATCGGATAGCGACATCGGAATCTCGTCAACACCCCTGATCCAGACCATGACATACTGACCAGGTGTAAAATCGAATGACCGATCAAAAACAAACGATCGTACCGATGGAGTCTCTTCTCTGATATCAATGATCCTTACATCGATCGGTTTCATGACAATTCAGCAAAATTCGATACCCATTCCGGTTTCTGAGGCGGGTTCGTGTCCAGCAGATCTCTCCATCTCTCATCGGTGAGTCTGTCATCCATTGGCTGCTTGAACTCGTAATAGCTCATAACCGGACCAGCTCCTACGAGGATTCTCCCATCAGGAAGTTTGTATGCGACAACGATCAGATCAACGTACCCCACGCCTTCCTCCAGAACCTGCATGGTATTGCCATCGGTATGCACATCAGCGATGATCGTCGTCTTCTTTGCCTTGTCATCAACATCAGCGATGACTCCATCCAGACGATCGCCAAAGTTCTTTATAAAATCGTAATCGTCCTCAGAGAGTTCCTTGTTCTCCAGTTCCTTCGATGATATCCGGACAAGTCTCTCAAGTATGCTTTCAAGGCTTTCCAGTCTGCGCTCTGCTGATCCATCCAGAACATCCATATCGCTCAAACCGTTGTTTGTCATCCTTGTTAGCGCCAGTAACCTGTTATAGAATTCGGGAACCGGCTCAACGTATCCGACAACAGGTTTCTCTTCAGGTGGCATAGCAGTCGCCGCCATGGTATAACTCTGTTTGGCATAGAGAATCGTATCATGACGTAGTTCTGCCCACGAGGCCAGAGCAGTGGTCAACTCCTTGTCCTTCCATGCATCGGTCTGCATGAATGTCGGATAACCCGCGCCGTAACAATCGAGCAGGGGTTTTAATGCAAATAACCATGACCAGTAGAGGTTCTTGTTCCACTCTGCATAATCAAACGAATCGAATTCATCCTTCAATTCGTCATACTGACGGTCGTACTCCTTGTAATTGGAATCATCCAGTTCGTCCAATAATTCTATCGACCGATCTGATCCGAGCAGCGCCATGACATCAAGACCGCGAGGAAAGCCCCTGACCGGTCTTCCAGCGCCATCGATAACGAGCGTGAATGGCTCTTTATCTCCCTGATAGACGTCTGTATATATGCCGACAAGATTCGTGAACATATACGAATCAGGGATGAATCGCTGCCCCATCAGCCGAAATCCCTTGGTGTTCAGAAGACATTGATCAGCCTGCTCTGGTGTGAATGGCGGTGGTATCTCGCAAGCTCCGGTTCCGCCGTAGATCGCTGGCGATCTGTACGCTGCCAGTTCTGCTTTCAATCTTCCGATCGTCTCTTCGTTCAGGTCATTCGGATCAAACGAACCTCCGAAAATCGAGTTCAGTGCATCTATGTACTCATAAGGTCCCAAATCATCAGAGAGACCAACATAAAACGCAGTTACCGAGTATATCCGATCCCACTTATCCATAAGGCTCTCATCTTCAGCGAATTCGGATGCTATCAGGCATGCGCCCATCGTCTGAATTCTCGCATCCTCTATTCCGATGAGAGCATCAGCAGGTACATTATCCGAGCCCTTGAGGAGCATGCTCATCCTGCCGTACCACATAAACGCTCTAAAGTAATTCTTTAATTTTTCTGACCTTGTATAGTGACCTCTCGGAACATACTGGGAGTAATCCTCCTTATAGATGAAGATGGGAGACTGTGAGAATCCGGAATGCTCTTCTATCAACTTCAATTCGGCTTCAACATCACCCCTGACAAACGAGGGAACCTCAAAACCATATTGCTTAAGATCCTCTTTTTTGAAGTAAGCATCGTCACATTCCCATTCGTGCTCGCTCTGGCAGACCTGTTCCGGGTCTGGCTGGAGCAGACTCAGTCCGACCGAGAAGTATGCAGCATCTCTTTTTGATGCTTCTTTTAGCTCTCCATCACTATTTTTATAAGATTTTATTGAATCGTCCAGTAATTTCTCACTGATCTCCCAGATCAGGTCATAAAATTCTCTTTCCTCGATCTGCCGCAGTGTCTCATCGAACTGGATATGATAGAGGTGTAACAACGAATCAGTGGTGACGAAGATCGGAACTTCGTTATCCTTCAGTGTGTCATAAGGCTGGATGATGTCCTCTTCCTTTGGATTGAAAGGATCGTCTATGACAACAAATCCGTTTTCTTCCAGTAAATTCAGAGCATCGCTCTTGAGAG
>JAYEGV010000182.1:0-4322 GCA_034659235.1 Methanobacteriota archaeon | reverse complement strand
TATCGGTCGGCGACATTGAGATCAGTGTGCACAGCAATGAACTGACATTCGATGAACTCGAAGAGCGGTTATTCACTCTGATTGATAAGGTTGAGAAACGATTTGGGAACAGGGACAAAAATTATATGAGCTATACTTCTTGAGGTAAATACATGGATTTAAACGAACTCAGACACGGAACTGAACTGTTGAAGCGAGGATTTGCTGCCATGCAGAAAGGTGGAGTTATCATGGATGTGACAACACCAGAGCAGGCAGAGATCGCAGAGGAGGCTGGCGCAGTTGCTGTTATGGCGCTGCATGCGGTGCCATCCGATATCAGGCGAGAGGGCGGTGTTGCAAGGATGGCTGACCCGCAGATCGTCTGCGAGATCATCGATTCGGTGAGTATTCCTGTGATGGCAAAGGCACGGATCGGACACACCATGGAGGCGCGGATCCTTGAGGCGATCGGCGCTGATATGATCGATGAATCGGAAGTGCTGACGCCTGCTGACGAATTCCATATCGATAAAACTGAATTCACAGTGCCGTTCGTCTGTGGCGCTCGCAATCTCGGCGAGGCGCTGCGCCGCATTGCCGAGGGTGCTGCGATGATCAGAACAAAGGGCGAAGCAGGCACAGGTGATGTCCGGGAGGCAGTTCGACATACGAAACTGATCATGGGCGGCATTCGATCACTGAAAGGCAAAAATAACGAGGAATTGATCAAGGTGGCGCGAGAGATCGAAGCACCAGCAGAACTGGTTAGGGAGACGGCAAAACTCCAGCGGCTGCCTGTTGTGAACTTTGCAGCAGGAGGTGTGGCAACTCCTGCCGATGCTGCACTGATGATGCATCTTGGTGTAGACGGTGTCTTCGTTGGTTCAGGGATTTTTACAGCAGAGAATCCGGAAAAGATGGCGAATGCGATCGTTGCGGCTGTTAATAACTATGACAAACCGGATGTTCTCGCAGAGATATCAAAAGGTCTCGGAGGACAGATGAAGGGGATCGACATCAGGATGCTTTCCGAAAGTGAGGTTCTGCAAACGCGGGGATGGTGACAATCCACACGCGTTCGGTTTTTATTCGATAACAGGAAGAAGCGGCGGAACAGCAATTTTCGCTATGGTTGATCACAGAAACTCGACATCATCATCGATCGGCTCGGTCATGACGCGTCCATTGTATGCATCGATCATGATGTTGTGATTTGCGCCCTTGACCTCCCAGACCGGCAGATATACCAGTTCCACATCGAGATCGACGTCCTTTGATCTTGGTTTTACCGTCTTGTGCTCGGTTATGATCGCATCGCCGGATGTGCTGGTGAAGGCTATGGTTTTTGTGTTGCTCGTAATCGCATCGTTCAATATCTCTTTCTCAACCTCATTCTTTGTCAGGGTAGCACTCTTTATCTCATAATTCTGGCAGGGGACAGATATCTGATCGTGTATCTCTCTTATGTATTCGTGTTTATGTTTATTTAATGCGTTGATTGCGGCTGAATCTTCGGATGATATACGCACCGTCTTCATTTTATATTGCTGATGTATATCAATTACATATTTATAATTCCAGAATGGTACAAATTCGATAACAATATCCCTTATACCGCTGACAAGCCCTTTTGCGGTTGCCATAGCACGTTTTTCATCCACACGTATGGGAACACATCGCAACTGCAACACATCATGCGAATCACAAACGATCTCGATCGTGTCTGGCATCTTCTTCTGAGCCTCCAGAAAATCATATCGCACACCTTCCGCCTCTGCAAGAATTGCTTTTCCGATGCGGGTCTCAAGTTCAGTACGGTCCCATGTTCCGATGTTGTATTGATCCGCAAAAAATGCCATCCATTCACTGATCTCATCGGATATGAACAGAGCATCACGAGATCCCTGCACGATGTTTGCAAAATACCGCAGATCGTTCTCTGTCAGTCCATACTGAATACAGGTTATCTTCCCATCCTTTTCCACAACCAGATCAGTCTCCAGATGATCGATTCCTGGAGTTATATCGTACCCCTGTGATTTTAGAATATTTATGAGAAGATCAAGTAAGATTTGTTTATTCATCATCTACACCTTGAGCCTGAGCAGTTCACGCAAACGAACGTCCTCCATCGGAGTCGGTATCGCTGTTTCTTCGCAGTTCATGATCGATGTTGCAATCTCCCGGTACACATCCGCGATAGCGGAATTCGGTCTCTTCTCGATCACAGAGAACCCTTCTCGCTCACAGTCCTGCACGATATCATCCTTCGGGATGAATGAGACGAGTCTACTTCCAATTTCCGATGCAAATTCGGTTATAATCTCTTTTTCTCGTGGAACATTTCTCGAATTACAGATTACACCACTGAGCGGCATCTTCAACGTCTGAAGTCCCTTGCAGATGTTGTTTGCAGCGTAGATTGGCATGTACTCACCTGATGAAAGAATATATGCCTCGCTTACAAGACCTTTTCGGATTGGCGCTGCAAAGCCACCGCACACGATATCCCCGGGTACATCGTAGATCACAAGATCGCTGTCCCTGATCGCTGATGTGATCTTTTGCAGCGCTGTCATCGCAACGATAATCCCTCTCCCGGCGCAGCCAACGCCTGGTTCCGGTCCGCCAACCTCAACGCATTTAACACCCTTGTACCCTTCATAAACAACATTTTCCTCGCATAGATCCACTTTTTGCCGCATCAAATCCATTACTGTTGGAATTCGTCTGCCATTGAGCAGCGTGATCGAGGAATCGCTCTTCGGGTCACATCCGATGATTGTGACCGAGTACCCCTCATCAGCACACGCTGCTGCAACGTTCGAGGCGGTGCTGGACTTGCCAATCCCGCCTTTTCCATAGATCGCTATTTTTCTTGCTCTGTACATGCATTCTCAAGTACAGCTATGTAATCTCGATACGCTGTGATCAGATCGTTCGTTCTATCTATAAAACCGTGGATGCGCTCGTAAAAATCTGCAATGTATGCCTCTGCATCCGGATAATCTTCTTCTTTTATAGTGGATATCGATTTAGAGGATTCTGAAAACTCTTTTTCGCAAGCATCCACAGTACTTCTGAGTTCGGGTAGGTCTACATCCATATCTGTTAATCATGCTGCCATAGTATTTAATGATGATCGGTCAGGCAACCTTTACAAACCACCAATCAAAACGATGTTTATGAACGCTCTCTCAAGATATCATCGCGTCTCTGCCGACCTTGAACAGGCACGATTTCTGATTGCAAAGAACGTTCCTGTCGATTACGATTACGATGCATCACTGAATGACCTCTGGAGTATTCACGACGATGCGATGCGCGAATTCAACCGGGTAGAAAAAAGTAAAAAACCGGAAGAAAAATCCTTACTTGATCTTAAAAATGTGATTGCAGATCGCATACTCGAAAACTGCCATTTTTGTGATCGTAGATGTGGTGCGAATCGCAAGAAAGGAAAGATCGGATACTGCAGGATTGGTGCGGTTTCGAGATACTCATCCGAGTTCCTCCATTATGGGGAGGAGCCGGAACTGGTACCATCACACACGATTTTTCTGTCAGGCTGCGTCTTTTCGTGCGTGTACTGCCAGAACTGGGAGATCTCGACCAATCCGGATATAGGAATGCCGATACTCCCTCTGGAGGTTGCAAGAATTATTGCATTGAGGCGCGGTCTTGGCGCAAGGAATCTGAATTTTGTAACGCCTACACCGCATCTTCATACCATACTGCGCATTCTTGCTGCGATGAAGGTAAACACCCCGGTAATCTGGAATTCGAATATGTATCACTCAGAAGAAGCTGCAAAACTCCTTTGCGGTGTTATAGATGTCTATCTTGCTGATTTCAAATATGGAAACGATGCATGCGCAAAGAAATACTCGAATGCTGATCATTATCTGGATACCGTCACAAGAAACTTCACAAGTGCTTATGATGATTCGGAGATCCTGCTGCGGCAGCTTGTACTGCCAGGACACATCGAATGCTGCACGCAACCGATCATCGAGTGGGTGCGCGAGCACATACCAAAGGTTCGGTTCAATCTGATGTTTCAGTACCGACCCATGTATCTTGCGTATAAATATCCTGAGATCAATCGATCGCTCACTGAGAGCGAGTGCGAGTATGCGCGGGAGTTGCTGGCTGAGAGCGGGATTTCCTGATATCGTAACCCGACTTTCGCAGAACAGATCCCCAAAGCAAAAACGTAACAACTCACCTTTGAGAAGTTGATCTGTTTTTAGCCTTTCCGTTGGGTGACACTTCAAGTTTTTTCAGACACGGATTAACACGGATTAACACGGATTTATTGTTAATTGGGATCAGTTTTA
>JAYEGV010000181.1:2959-7065 GCA_034659235.1 Methanobacteriota archaeon | reverse complement strand
TCGTTATTTCTATCATCAGATACTTCATAATGAGATACCCCATATTCATCCGTGACATCACGTTTGATTTGTATAACCATCGGGAATATCTCTTCTTTTTCGACGAACTCGGAGAAGTCTTGAAGATCCGAAACAATTTGAATGCACTCTTCACGATCCGGTAGCGATTCATCTCTATCCGGATGAATAAACGGTTTTCTGTACGCTGATATCCCATCTAAAATATCCATTTTATCTTTCGGAAGAATGTGATCTTTGCCAAAATCTGACAAAAATCTCTTTTTCAATGCGCTATCTCTTTTGATTTTTGTATTTAGGGTCCGTATCAGTTTTATATGTTCTCCAAGCGTGAGACGTTGAAATGGTTTATCAGATATGTTGAGTTCAGCAACTATTTCATCTATCTTTTCACCCTCTTTGCTCTTGCCATACCAGCAGATATAAAAATATGACAGATCACGGAGTAGGTTTTCAGTTTCCACGTAAACGTCCCTCATTATTTCTTTAACAGGTTTATTTTTATCTATATTATTATGATATTTATATAATAATTTTCTGTATTGCGATATCCCGACAATGTCGGGAGGTATATTGAAACCCAAACACAGAAGAATTAATTTTATTAATTTGTCTTTGCTTTTTATCATTTGCGCGGCTGGAATTCCTAGTTCCTCTGCAATATTTCGCAGGTCGGGAATACCGATCAACCGATCTAATATCTCCTTTGGATCCTCTCTAACACAATATGCAAGGAGACTCGTAGGATAGCCTCCTTGATAAGGTTCTAATTCAGGTTCAAGATTCTCTTTTTTAACTTTTTTTTGAATAAGTTCAGAAAGTTTTTCATTTGGTTTTCTTTCCCATGATGGATCCTGTTTAAATATTCCATATTTCGTTATAATCCAATTAGAAGAATAGGGATGTCGTTCGTATAATCCATGTATTTTAGGACCAGCTATTTCTTTGCTTGCTATAAGGTTATTTATAACATAAATAAGGTTTTCATCATTAAAATACACATGAATCATCTGGACGATTTTTGCGAAACATATTTCCTCATCTTGTTCAGATCCAACCTCTTCAAGATGTTTTGATGCTTCTCTACCTATTTCATCTTGTAGTTCGAATTTGTTAGGTTCGTTGCCAATTTGTTCTATGATGCCTAATAAAGCTCCAATTATGATATCTTGCGACTCATGATTAAATTTAGCACTTATAATATCAATCACATCTGAATGTAATCCGAGAATTAGCCCGAACATCTCTTTTTCTCTTTTTTCGTGAGATTTTAACCATCCAAGGGGTCCAATCACAATATTTTTATAGGGGACAGCAGGGGGAAGAATTCCCTTCTTATAAAGGTCTATCCAAGCGTCAATAAATTCGTTTTTATCAGCACTGAATGCCAATCCATACGCTGGCTCTTTCTTCTCAACTTTTCGTTTTATTTTTATCTTTTCACCCGTTAGTCGCTCATAAAGCGGTGAGAACTGATGCATCCATGTTGTCTCGACCAATGCTTCATAAAATACGTCTGCCAAACAAGATCGCATTTCAGCTTCCTCGATGTCTTTAATACCCAATATCGAAAGGAAATTCTTCTCTCCAATATTTTCATATATTTTAAAAAATAATATATCATACGACTTTTTATCTGATAATTCTATTCCTGCTCTTTCATTGATGAATGCAACAAACTTCTCCTTGTTACCAAATCTTTTTTTAACATAATCCTTTAATATTCCTGAACTTGCGTCATGCACCTTCACAACATCGGCATGTACCAGCTCCCATCCAGTATCCCATGCTGGCTCGGATGTTATATCTCCAGGCAATATGTCTTTCCATTTTTCGATTACGTCGTCCATCATGTTATGTTCTAATTCTCTTCTTATATAGATTCTTCATCTTCCCATCGGCATCGCGTGCTGTGATTGGATATACCTTATTCCCGCCTCTTTCTGCCAGAACAATGAAAAGAATTCTTCCGGAGGATTCGCCAATTGCAAGATATACGTTACTTGATCTTTTTACATAGATAGCTCCCTTCAACGCATGTTCAACCTCGCTTTTATCAACACCATGTTTTAGGATGTGGTTTTTATTCCATTCGTCCCAAATTATTTCCAGTTTCTTCCAATTCACCATTTTTTCACCATCAGGTAAAAAGAGAAGAATCGATCAATAGATCTTTCATACCTCTTGTGCAGTATTTTAGTTCTTTTGACATGTTGCTTAGAATATTCGACCAGATATCTACAGTATCAGGTGATATATCCTCCATTTTTCGGTTATGTCATTTGATCGTATTATGTTTTCTTCTTCACGCTCTGATGATCTGGGTGTACCTAAATCATCGCTGCAACATGCCACCGACCATCGTTACACAACACTTAAGTGCTGTGTATTGTTTAACTATGATTATGTCATATAATAATGGTACAGATGGACAGAATGCAGAGAAGAGGGATACAGATATCATGAAACCGGATGACATAGCAGAGTATCTGAAGCAGGTATATCAGAAAGAGATTGCCATCACAGGCACCGGAAAACTCGGCGAGACCGATGAAGGGCTGAAGGGGTTTGGATACGGAAAACCGCTTTTGATCAGATTTCTTGCAGATGGCGAGCCTAAAACCGCAGTTCTGTCGTCCATGCGGACAGAAGGCGGCTTTGGTCACGATCATTTCTCTGATCGTGCGCAGATTCTGATCTGGCAGCACGCAACATTCAACAAACTGCCAAAGCATGTGCGATCCATCGATGCTGGTTATTTTACGCACGATGGCAGACTGAAATCAGCAGGCGATGCCGAGGAGTATTTTCTGCTGATGGAAGAGGTCGAAGGCACCGAGTATTTTCTTGATCTTGAGCGGATCAGCGCAAAAGGAGCAACTGAACTGGACGAAGAGCGGGCTTTCGCATTGTCCGATTATCTGGTAGATATCCACTCCCGCAGGTCCGATAACCATGAACTGTATGTGAGGCGGATACGTGATATCGTCGGACATGGTGAGTGCATCATGGGCTTGATGGATAGTTATCCTGATAATCTCGATTTTATCACAGAAAAAGAACTGAGTGAAATCGAAAAATCGTGTGTTGACTGGAGATGGAGGATCAAATCAAGAACGAATCGATTGTGCATGGTTCATGGGGATTTTCATCCGTGGAATGTCATGTGGAGAGAGGGGACCGACTTCACGGTACTTGATCGAAGTCGCGGCGAATGGGGCGAGGCAGCAGATGATGTCTCAAGCATGAGCATCAATTATATTTTTTACTCTCTTCAGAAAGATGGGCGATTGGATCATGATTTCAAACAAATCTATGATCGGTTCATGGGACATTATCTGGAAAAGACTGAAGATTGGGAGATTCTGAAGATCGTTCAGTTGTTCTATGCATTTCGTGGGCTGGTTGTGGCAAGTCCGGTATGGTACCCGAATCTTGATCGCGAGATCAGGATCAAGTTGTTCAATTTCATAAGAAATATTCTGTTGGAGGATGAGTTTGATTACCAGGATGTGAATTCGTATTTTTCAGGATGATACGTCACAAACTATCCCTATCTCTCTTCAGCACCGCAACCCACCACCATCCCGCCATATCAACCAGATCCTTGGAAAACTGCCCTGATAATCGATATACTCCCTTCTTATTGGTGATCATTCCCGAACCAAGCAGTTTGTTTCGCATGGCATAGAATGATGATCTGCTGATCCCAAACTCGCCCATCAGTTGTACCCACTCATTCGTTCGTATCGGGTTTCCGGATACTTCCCGTTCAAGAATCATCTCAAGAAACCTCTGTCCCCGAATAGCGGTACTCTCATCCTGGAATAGACGCCGCATCAGTTCATAGAACGGGTCACGGGATGCAGTGATTCGTGCATTTGCATCCGATCTGATGATAAAACTGGTTGAGGTGCGAGGAGCGTCCTTTACCAGCGTCATGCCGCAATCTGATAATTCATCGATCTTCTCAGTACCGATTTCACGAGCTCAACATACTCCTCGCGCAGCGTGTAGACGATCGGCGTCTTGTATGACTGCTTGTACGCATGCAGAATGCCAAGTTTGGAATGGATGTACCCAACCAT
>JAYEGV010000181.1:0-2859 GCA_034659235.1 Methanobacteriota archaeon | reverse complement strand
TCGATCTTCTCAGTACCGATTTCACGAGCTCAACATACTCCTCGCGCAGCGTGTAGACGATCGGCGTCTTGTATGACTGCTTGTACGCATGCAGAATGCCAAGTTTGGAATGGATGTACCCAACCATCGATGCAACGGTTTTGTGGGAGACATCGAATTTTTTGGAGAGAACATCATACAAAAAATCCACGGTCACCTTTCTAACCTTGAGTATGGTGTTCATAACCGTATATCTAATTCCATTGGCATCCAACTCGAGATATTGCTCCAATCTCCTTTTGATCTTCGACCGGAATGAACTCATAGACATCACTCCATTAAATTATATTGCAAATATAGGTATATATATGTTTCTCACAGTCGAACGAACCTCGCTGCTTCACCAAGTTCCTCCTCGATCCTGATGAGTTGGTTGTACTTGGAGGTGCGCTCTGATCTGGCAGGTGCGCCTGTCTTCAGAAGATCGGCGCCAACAGCGACAGCGACGTCAGCAATCATGGAATCCTCGGTTTCAGCGGATCGATGACTCACAACCACCCGATATCCACTTCTATGTGCCAGATTCGCAGCATCAAAAGCTTCTGACACCGTCCCTATCTGATTCAATTTGAGTAACAGCGCATTTGCCGCTCCCATATCGATTCCACGCTGTAATCGACTGATGTTGGTCACAAATATGTCATCACCAATGATGATTCTATCTGTTGCTGATGTCAGTTGCGCAAAGTCGTCGAATGCCTCTTCATGGAACGGATCCTCGATTAAGAGGATCGGATACGTCTTCAAGAGATCAAGATAATAATCGATCATCTCACCGCTATCCAGTTCGGTATCGTCGATATGATACTTCCCGTTTTCGAAGAACTCGGATGCAGCGGCATCAATTCCAAGTGTAACCTCTGATGTGGTATAACCGGATTCTTCGACAGCCGCAACGACCGCGTCAAGCGCCTGATTGGTATGATCCATTGGCGGCGCATATCCGCCCTCATCACCGACATTGCCTGCGCCAGATCCGTATTTTTTTACCAATATACGTTTAAGTTCGTGATATACCTCTGCTCCAATCCGTATCGATTCCGTGCATGAGGATGCACCTTTTGGCTGGATCATGAACTCCTGGATCGCAAGATCATTTCCGGCATGTCTTCCTCCATTCAACACGTTCATGGTCGGGCAGGGCAGGACACAGGCACGGATTCCACCAAGATATGTGTACAGTGGCAGATCCACCGAATCCGCGGCAGTCTTTGCAGCAGCCATCGATATGCCCAGTATGGCATTCGCGCCGAGTTTCGATTTGTCTGGCGTACCATCGAGATCGATCATCGTCTGATCGATTGTACGCTGGTCCCGTACATCCATGCCGATGATCTCGTTTCGGAGTGTGGTGTTTACGTTCTCCACCGCCTTCAAAACGCCTTTTCCATGATATCTCTTATCATCACCATCTCGAAGTTCGAGCGCCTCGTTTGTGCCTGTTGATGCACCAGACGGTACGCCTGCGCGCCCGAAACCGCTTGGTGTGGCAAGATCGACCTCGATTGTAGGGTTTCCACGGGAATCCAGTATCTCTCTCGCGTGTATGTATTCGATTGTGTAGGGCAAGATACCACCGTTTCTACGATTGCACTTCTGGTATTTAAGTTTCTGGTATTTAACAATGACGGATGATGGAGGCTGTCGCGCCATATTGTGTTGTGCGATCCCACCCATGGAGGGGCTTTTATATAGGGGAGTTCTGATTTATTATGTATGGAATTAGGAGAACACTGCCACGATCGACGAAGAGATAAAAACGCGAAATGGAGATGTGAAAACTGTGGATTTGTTTTGGAGCGTGAAGAAACACCATCAGAAGGTACTGTATGTGAGCGTAAATCCTCTGGATAAATTGGTGAGGAGCGCATGAAGATAGGATTTATCGGTGCTGGCCGGATCGGTGAAGCGCTGATACGGGGCGTACTTGCTGCAAATCTCACCCGGAGCGATCAGATTTTCGCAGGCGATGTGGACGCTGACAGCTTGAACGCGCTCTCTACCGAACTCGGCATCAACACATCCACCGATAATACCGATGTCGTGAACAATGCAGAAGTGATCATCCTTGCAGTGAAGCCACAGATCATAAGCGCGGTGCTGCAAACAATCAAACCACACATCACACGCGAACATATAATAATCTCGGTCGCAGCAGGGGTACCGATCCGGACAATCGAAGAGAATCTGCCTGATGGCGCACATCTGATCAGGGTGATGCCGAATATCGCATGTACAGTCAGGCAGGCGATCTCTGCGATCTGTGCAGGTAGTTACGCAACCGGATCCGATGAAGAAACAGCGCGCATAATCCTTGGATCAGTTGGTAGGGTAGTAACAGTACCGGAATCGATGATGGATGCGGTTACGGGCTTGAGCGGAAGCGGACCTGCATTCGTATCAGTGATGATCGAGGCGATGGCAGACGGTGGAGTGCACGAAGGGCTTCCGAGAGATATTGCGCTCGAACTCGCTGCACAGACCGTTCTCGGCGCTGCTACCATGATTCTTGAGACCGAAAGCCATCCTGGTGCGCTCAAGGATATGGTGACATCACCAGCAGGGACAACCATTCGAGGAATCCGTGCGCTCGAGGAACATGGATTGCGTGCGGCGATGATGGATGCTGTGATTGCAGCGACCAGGCGATCAAGAGAACTCGGGGGATCAAATATTTCGTGACAGAATGTGGGTTCACTTCCGCACAACCACAGTCAGCACATCCCCGTCGCTTAATACATGCGCCAGACCCACATGCTGCCCTGCATGTTTTGCTGATCTGCCCCATACCTGTGCATATCTGAACTTTCTCACAAAATC
>JAYEGV010000180.1:0-7115 GCA_034659235.1 Methanobacteriota archaeon | reverse complement strand
GCCGCATATCCCCAGACAAAGAGTGCGAGTTTCCATCACATCGCCGCGTTCTATCTCCTGTTTTCCTTCTCTTCCATCTCCAGAACCCTGAGTGTGATCTTCATCACCGAGTCAGGGTTAAGAGACATCGAATCGATCCCTTCATTGACCAGAAACTCTGCAAACTCAGGATAATCGCTCGGCGCCTGCCCGCAAAGCCCGCTGTGCCGGTTGTTTCTCTTGGCACCTTGAACCGCCATAGAGATCATCTTCACAACCCCCGAATCCCGCTCGTCAAAGTCATGTGCCAGCAGTTCCGAGTCACGGTCAACCCCGAGGACGAGCTGGGTCAGGTCATTGGAACCGATTGAAAAGCCATCGAATAATTTGCTGAACTCATCGATCAATATGACATTGTTTGGTATCTCGCACATCACATAGACCTGTAGTCCATTCTCTCTTCGTTTCAAGCCGTTTTTAGCCATCTCAGCCAGAACTTTTTCGGCTTCATCGATCCGCCTGCAGAATGGGATCATGATCACGAGATTGGTCAGTCCCATCTCTTCCCGAACCCGTTTCATCGCCCTGCACTCAAGCGCAAAGCCTTCCCTGTACCGCTCGTCATAGTAACGGGATGCCCCGCGAAAACCGATCATGGGATTGTCTTCCTCTGGTTCGAAGTACGCTCCTCCGATGAGACTTGCATATTCATTCGTCTTGAAATCACTCATCCGCACAATGACCGGTTTCGGATAGAACGCTGCCGCGATCGTACTCACACCCTCTGACAGTTTCTCTACAAAGTAGTCCCCTTTGTCCTCATAACCGGATGTGAGTTCATCGATCCTGTCCCTCACCATTTCATCGGTTATTCGTTCAGGATGGATGAGAGCCATGGGATGGACTTTTATGTAACTGTTGATGATGAACTCCATGCGTGCGAGACCCACACCGTCATTTGGGATTATCGAGAGGGAGAACGCCTCTTCCGGGTTTCCAAGATTCATCATAATCTTTGTTTCCGGTCGCTTCGCATCAGAAACGCTGATTTTTTCGACATGGAATTGGAGTATCCCTTCATACACCATGCCATCGTCTCCTTCTGCGCAGCTCACTGTCAGTTCCTGACCGATATGGATCTTCTCGGTAGCATCGATGGTCCCGACCACAGCAGGAATGCCAAGTTCACGGCTGATGATGGCTGCATGGCAGGTTCTTCCGCCTCTGTTTGTCACGATGGCAGCAGCGGTCTTCATCACAGGCTCCCAGTCAGGTGTGGTCGTGTCAGCAACCAGTACCTCTCCAGGACTGAATGAGGATAAATGCGCCACATCCGGAATTACGCGGGCATTACCAGCCGCAATCTTCTCTCCCACGCTCTTGCCCTTCGAGAGTACATGACCTGTTTCTTCCAGGTGATACGTCTCAAGGATATCCATCGATCTCTGCGACTGTACCGTTTCGGGTCTTGCCTGGACGATGAATAAGTCGCCACTTATTCCGTCTTTCGCCCACTCGATATCCATCGGTCGGTTTTCTCCTGCTTTCTCTGTGTAGTGATCTTCTATCGTTATGGCATAGCCCGCCAGTGTAAGTATATCATCGTCTGTGAGACAGAACCTTCTGCGATCAGCCTCTGGTACCTCGATGTTTCGTGTCAGAACCTTTGAGTCGCCAGCGCCATAGATCATCTTGATCTTCTTATCTCCGAGAGTTTTTTTGATGATTGGTCTGTAACCTTCCTTGAATGTGGGTTTGAAGACATAGTACTCGTCAGGGTTGACAGCGCCCTGAACGATATTCTCACCAAGTCCATAAGAACCCGTGATAAAGACCACATCGCGAAAACCGGTCTCGGTATCAAGTGTGAACATCACGCCGCTTGTTGCCAGATCCGAACGCACCATCTTCATGACCCCTATGGAGAGGGCTACCTTGAAGTGATCGAAGTCATTGTCGATGCGGTAGGATATCGCACGGTCGGTAAAGAGCGATGCAAAGCACTTGCTGCACGCCTCCTTCAAAGAATGGTATCCGCGGATGTTGAGATACGTCTCCTGCTGCCCTGCAAATGATGCTGTTGGCAGATCCTCTGCTGTGGCTGAACTGCGAACTGCAACATCCGTATCAGGACCGTACTCATCGCAGAGTCGATCATAAGCAGTCTTTATCTCGTTCCAGAGATCGTCAGGAATACCTGCACCAATGATCAAATCACGCGCCTTCTTTCCTCGTCTGCTAAGGTCGATTACGTTCGTCTTGTCGAGACCTGCCATCGATTCCTTCAGTTCGTCAGGAATGCCTGCCGAGTTTACCACATACCAGTATGCCTCAGCCGTTACAGCGAAACCATCAGGAATTCCGATTCCCTGAGCAGTGAGATCCCGGTACATCTCTCCCAACGAAGCATTCTTGCCACCAACCAGCGGGACGTCCTCGATTCCGATCTCTTCAAACCAGCGGATGTATTTCATACTCTGCACCTCATATACGAACGTTACGTAGTCGCATTGGGATGAATGCAACTTCAACATATCGTCGATATCCAAAGGTATAAGAATTACAGGATGGGAATGAAGTGATATGGTAAATGGAGATTCGATTGGTGGCATGTTGAACATCTTCTGGATATTTTTGATGTTTGCCATGCTCATACCACTCATCAAGAAGAAATTTCTGGATGCTGCGAGGCTGAAATTGATACGGACGATGGAGAAAAAAAGGGGGTCAAGGATCATCACGATGATTCACCGGCAGGAGATGATGGCGATACTCGGTTTTCCCCTGTTTAAATACATCGATATAGAGGATTCGGAGCAGGTATTAAGAGCAATACGGCTGACCCCGAAGGATATGCCCCTGGATCTCATTTTACACACCCCGGGAGGGCTGGTTCTGGCAGCAGAGCAGATCGCTCTGGCATTGAAGAAGCATAAGGCACCGGTCAGAATAATCGTGCCGCATTATGCGATGTCAGGCGGCACGCTTCTGGCGCTCTCGGCAAACGAGATCATCATGGACGAAAATGCCGTACTTGGACCAGTGGATCCTCAACTGGGACAGTATCCTGCTGCATCGATAGTTAAAGTCCTTGATGAGAAGAACAAGAACAGAATAAAGGATGAAACCCTGATTCTTGCCGATGTCTCGAGAAAGGCATTGAAACAGGTGCATGAGTTCGTCTACGACCTGGTAAAGGATTCGATTGGAGATGAGAAGGCAGAGGAGATTGCAGATACGCTCACCACCGGACGCTGGACTCACGACTACCCGATAACGTTTGAACATGCCAGAGAACTGGGATTGCCTGTGAAGAGCGGACTCCCTGAAGAGGCATACACGCTGATGGATCTGTACCCGCAGCCCGCAGGCAGGCGTCCGAGTGTTGAGTACATTCCTGTTCCATATCGGGACGAGAGACGACCCGGAGGGAAAGGGAGTGTCTGGTAGTCTGGTAAAAAATGATAACTTGGTCGATCTCGTCCAGCAGTCTTAAAGTAATCCAACACGAAAGAATCCGTCATGGAACCAGAGATTTCAGTTATCATACCTGTCTTAAACGAGGCTAGCTGCCTCGAGGCGACCCTTAAATCGATCGCAAACCAGAACACGAACATACCGTATGAACTGATCGTGTCAGACAATGGCAGCACGGACGGTAGTATCGATATCGCAGAACAGTACACTGACCGCGTGCTTCGTTGTGAAGAGCGCGGGATTGGAGCAGGCAGGCACTTTGGAGCGATGAATGCGAGTAACAGCAGTAAATATTTCGTATTCATCGACGCTGACACCGTGGTTCCTAGCTACTACCTTGCTTACGTCTATGACACATTCAAAACTAACCCGAATCTTGTCGCATTCTCGACCGGCTTCGAGTTCTCAGAGCGATCAGAGCAGATAAAACTTGCAGAGACGGTAGCAAACAAGTATTTTCTGATGCGGGACAAATTGCTCTCTGTAACACTCCCGGGTTTCAACACCTGTGTGCGGCGCGATGCTTATGTTGAGTGTGGAGGCTACCGGAACGTCCTGCTCGAGGATGTGGACTTCAGCAGGAGGATCTGCAAGGTTGGAGAGATAAAATTCTTCCCTCACACAAAGGTCACGAACTCGTCCCGGCGTCTGAAATCGATGGGGCTTCTCGGAACGGTCTACTACTATGCGCAACTGGATCTGGGCTGGAAACTGGACTCGACATTGATCGACAGACTGACAAGAAAGCTCGGAGTCGCTGACCTGCGAGCATACATCGGCATACGCAAATGATATGGCGCTGACGATCAGCAATCAAAAATTCCATCTCGATGGCAGAGATAAGCTGCTTATAAGCGGCAGCGTCCATTACTGGAGGCTCGACCATCTGAGATGGGATGCGATACTTGATCGCGTTCGTGAAATGGGTTTTGAGACGATCTGTACGTACATACCATGGGCGGTTCATGAGATAGCACCAGAAAAGTTTGACTTTGGCGAGATCAACCCCGACTATGATCTCGATTCATTTCTCACGCTCTGCGAGGAGAATGGTATGTATGTGCTGCTGCGCCCGGGTCCTCATGTCAACTCTGAGATCACGTATTTCGGATTTCCAAAGCGGATTCTGCGTGATCCTCTGATCCAGTCGGTTACTGCCGATGGCACGCCAGTGGTCTTCCCATCTCCTCCAAGGATGTTTCCTGTTCCGAGTTATGCATCGGAAAAATTTTATCATGAAGTTGGTATATATTTTGACAGACTCTGTCCGATCATCGCAGAACACCTGCATCCGCACGGCTGCGTCATCGGGGTTCAGGCAGATAATGAGATGTCTTTCTTCCTGCGCACCCAGCCTTATGATCATGATTACTCAACTGGCGCGATTCGTCTGTATGCGAGGTTTCTGAAAGAAAAATACAGGGATATCAATCTGTTGAACAAACTCTACCACACAGATTATGCTTCGTTCGATGAAATACCTCCACCACGCGACTTCAATGCTGAAAACAGAAAAGATCTTCCATATTATCTGGATTGGATCGAATACAAAGAGTATTATCTACAGTACGGGCTTGCACGCATCACTGCGATGTTAAAGGAGCGTGGAGTTACGACGTTCATCTACCACAACCTTCCGGGAATGTGCGCAAAACCGCCGTACAATCAGATTAAGATGGAAGAGATTGTTGATGTCGTTGGTTTTGACCTGTATTATTATAAAAACGAATATCACAAGGTAAAAAGGTGTGTCCAGTATCTGAATGGCACGAGTCGTGCGCCTTTCATAGCAGAGTTTGCATCGGGGTTCGTCGCACTCCCGATTCCTGTCAAACCGATCATGCTCGATGACGCCAGATTCACAACTTATGCCGCGCTCATGCATGGTCTTTCAGGAATCAATTTTTACATGCTGGTCGAGCGTGAACGGTGGGTAGGAAGCCCGATCGACCGATTCGGAGGAATCAGAAAGGAGCAGTTCGGGTTTTACCAGAGGTTTAACCAGATCCTCAAAAGAATAAATTATCAGGAGTTAACCACAAAATATGAGGGAATCCTGTTGATAAATCGAGATTGTGCTCGTCTCGAACTCGCATCATCAATTCTGACACCGATCCCGATTCTTGGAGGCATCACGCCTGAGTACTATGTCAGCGAGGACGATCTCGGATTTGGTGATATCATCCAGCTCGAATATGCTCGGCAATGGGATGCACTCTACTACGGATTCGGCGCTGCAAAATACGCTGTTACCCTCGGCGATACCGAGCTTTCACCAGAGGCTCTCGCAGCGTACAGGATGGTTGCAGTGCCCACATTCGATTTTATGAGCATGGATGTGCAGAAGAAACTGCTCGACTATGCAAAAGACGGCGGGTGTCTTGTCATAGGACCAAGAGTTCCTGCATTCGATGAAACGATGAAAGAATGTGTTATTCTCGGAGAACACCTGTTAAAATCCTGTGAAAGGGTGGATACGGCGACAGTGGATGATATTGAACTGAAGGATGTCGATCTCTTCGATTCGACGGACGCGCTGCTGACATCTGATCACGGCGTGCTCATCTACCAGCAGAAGATTGGCAGCGGCAGCATCATCCGGTTCGGATTCCTCTTTCCAAGGGTAACAGAAGATGTTCCAGCAGGAGTGATCAGAATCATCGACCGTATCGCAACTGCTGCAGGTCTCAGCCGGATTATTCCCTGCGTTGACCCACGGATTGATGCGGCAGTGCAAAGAGCAGGTGACCGGGAGGTTCTCTTTGTGGCAAACACCGGAATGACCTGGAAAGAGGTGGACATCGGTGGGAGATACGTTGATCTGGATAGTGAGGAGATGGTTGGTCCGATGATCGAGATTCCAGCGTACACGGTTCGGATTCTTGAGGCATCATGATCGGGGAGAATATCAGGATCGTGGACTGGGGTATTGAGCAGTGGAATAACTTCTACCATGCCATTTTTCACAGAGGTAAGGTAAAAACAGCGATCATTGCCATCCATAACGAAGGCGTGCCATTGAAGATCATACAGACAGGACAGGGATCGAGACCTGATTTGAAGGAACGATTTAGAGAGAGTCACCGGATAAAGGACGTTATCAAAGCGATATACAACGAAGAAGACGTAGATATAGTCTATGCTGTTTCATATCCTGCAATACGGCGTATTTTTGCCAGATTTCAGAGTACAGTCGATTTTGATGCGAATTATATCAAACAGTTATTCTCACTCAAAGACGCCGTGTCGTGTGAGATTGGGTACGGAATCTGCCAGTATCCAGCCGGTTCACATTGGCTTGCCAACCTGGAGTATAAGACGATCAAGAAGATCTTCGCTGCCGCGCCCGATAACACGCTTATCATGCTCACGATTTTCAGCGGGCAGAAGGTCTGGACAAACTGGATCATCGGGATCGAAGGAGGTACGATCAACCTCATAACAACGCTTGATGCGATGAAGCCGAGAATCAAGCCGATGACAGACTGGAGGTATGAGTATTACCATATTACAGATCGTGTGAAGAAACAGTTTGGGGTGAAGCCGCTTGCGTTCTTCATGGATCGTGAGACGTTCCGGGATCTGATCGCGAGCAGGGAGAAGCTGAGGTACTTCAAGGATGCATTATCCGGACGGAAGATTGTGTCAAAGGCACTGCC
>JAYEGV010000179.1:0-7151 GCA_034659235.1 Methanobacteriota archaeon | reverse complement strand
TGGTCCGGACCTCAATTGAAACGTGATCATCCAGGTCGTAATAAAGATCAACCAAAGACTCTCTATACCAGGGATCAAGCGCCACCTCGAGATTGTACGTATCATCTTCAGCGTATGTTCCACCACAGACACTGCTCTGGTCATAGATCACGACATCATCGATGTAAGGACCCTCGCAAGTATAGCTGTCATCGGACACAAACCTGAACCTGACCTTGACCTGATCCGATTTGTATGGCGTGAGATCCACGAGCATGCCTCTCCAGTTCCTATCATGATTGCCGTATGACCAGACCCCTCTCCAGTTTGTTCCTCCATCAGAGGACACATCCACATAGAGATAATCCCAACCAGACTCGATATCTGACCATAGCTCGAATGCCAGTACCGGATACGTGGTTCCGCTCAGGTCAATGGAACTTGCCATCGTCATCGTTGAATATTGATTGTTTACATACTCACAAACTCCACATCTTCCTGGATATGCGCTGTAGCTCCCACTGCAGGAACGGAAATCTTCCTGATGCCATGTAGGGTCGCCTCCATCGGTCACCCAGTTACCAAAGCCAGACTCGAAGTCATCAGACCACAAGATGGTAGCACCATCAGAGATCGCGACGTCATCGATGTACGGACCATCATAAGTAAAGATTTCATCGGACACAAACCTGAACCTGACATTCACCTGATCTGATTTGTATGACGACAGATCTATTGACAGTCCAGTCCAGCCCATATCACCATCATACCCTGCCACATTCGTCCATGTCGCGCCACCATCAGATGACACATCCACATCGAGATAATCCCACATAGACTCGATCTCTGACCACAGTTGAAACGTCATATTAGGACTTGTGGTTCCGCTCAGGTTAATGGAACTTGCCATCGTCATTGTTGAGTCTTGGTTGTTCACATATTTGCAGATATCCATACACATTCCCGGATATGTGCTATAATCAGGACTGGTTGAACGATCGGTCACTCTGTGCCATGTAGGGTCGCCTCCGTCGGTCACCCAGTTACCAAAGCCGGAATCGAAGTCATCAGACCATATTTCCGTTCTTGGTTGCTGTATCGTTGCATGGACAGGCCAATCTCCATCGTTTCCGGCAGAACATATCACCAGAACACCCTGCGCAGCACACCAGTCAGCAGCCTGAGCCATTGGATCGGACCCGTCATGTGGGCTGAAATATGTGCCAATACTGCAACTGATGACGCATGGTTTTCCTTCTGCCTGTGCCCTCTCCACGATGTACTTCCATCCATCGATGATGTCGATATCCCAGAACGTGGTCTTCACAAATATAATATTTGCATCCGGAGCCACGCCTGGATAGTTTCCGGTTTCAAGACCTGTGCTTGCTGTAATCCCTGCTACGTGTGTGCCATGTCCATCGGTGTCAGTTTCGGTGCATGACCCTGCATCGATCTGTGCTTTTGTCCACTCAGTTCCATAGCTGTACGGTGCAGGTGCCGGTCCTGTGGAATCCTTCTGATCCCAGAGACAGAGGATCTTGCTGTCATTCTTGGCTGCATCGAAGTAGAAATCTCCGTGGTTCACATCTATGCCAGTATCAGCGATCCCTATAATCACATCTTCTCCGGGGTACCCATTAGTCCATGCCTGATCCGCACCCATTTCGGGAACGGCAGCATCCAGATGCATACGTACAGGTCTTGCCCCCTCTATATATCTGATGTAGTCGAGTGAAGCTATATCCTGAATCTTGTCCTTCGGCATGTTGACAGTTGTCACAGTTCCCATCCTTGACCGTATCTCTACGCCAAGATTTTCGAGTTGCTTCACTTGGTCTTCGGTGAGTGGAGCTTCTGTTGTGATCACTCCTCCTATCACAGACGGAAGAGTTTCTCTCTCGCGAACTCCTTTCACTCCTTTTGCCACCTTGTCCTCCGCCATTGCAGTTTTAAGCGGTTTAACAGGTTTTCCGACTGCTGTTATGTCGGGTTTTTCAACGGGCTCCATTTCCGGATATCCCTGTTTCATAGTGTATTTGAGATACCCCGAAATTTTATCGCTCGTGTCTTCTTCCACGGCAGCACTTGAAAAGGCGCATATCGCCACAAATGCCGTCATCACTATGATCGCCATCAAAGCGATCGTTTTCATCTTTTGTTTCATACGTTCCCATCCATTATGGTGTTATCTTTCACCGCTTCATAATCCCGCGGTGATGTTTATCTATGAGATTCTTGCTACTTGGGTTCATACCTTCCGGAAGCCTCCGACCTCATTTTTTGTCATGAGCACACCCAAACCCGGGTATGCTGCCTGTTTGTGCACCCTATGCCAGTACAGATGTGACCTGCCAGATGAGCGTATACATACCTCTATGTTAGCATTTGGGTTTACGCGCAGACCATTACACCATGTCAAGGTATATAAAGATGACGATTAATCACGTAGTTCTCGTCTTCATATACTAAAATGATATTTTAACCCCACATTCCGCAGATGCAAAGTCAAACCGAATACCTTTCATGCTATCGATTTTATGGGATCCAGCGTCCGGCAAATGTTGTTTCAAATTGGGTATTCAACATCAATCGATTCAAATCAACAGTAACAGTGGATAGAACAGATGGAGTGCTCACCAATCAAAAATGCCACAAAAGTCTGAAAGCCGTGAAAAACGGCACCAGTGGAAATGTTCTTGTTTCAGCAAACGTCCGCGGAAAGTGGATTTAACGCGTGCTCACGTCCCCACCCACACCGGCTCTGTAAGCTTCTTGAGCGTAGCGATCGCAGACAGCACAGCGAGATAGCTGGTCTTCGGATTCTCAGGCGACGGAACATTCTCAACCCGGACATTCAGCACACCAAACTCACCACGAACCTCGATCTGATGCATGTTCCTCGAAATCCCGGGATCAGCAATGATCCGCACGATTGTGTCATCATATCCGACGCCTGCGAGGCTCAATGTGCCTGCCACATTCACGTTCGCAGGAAACTCACGGACGGCATCCCTTGCAGGTCCCTCGAAGAGCAGCATCTCCTCGCGGAGCGATGAAAGATCGATTCCATGTCTCTTAATGTATGGCGCACCAGAAAACCCGGACGGCGGCTTTATAGTCGTCAGCACAACCGAATCGATTCTCCCGACAGATGCGGATTTCACACCATCGATGCCGGCAACAGCCCCCGATGGAAGATATATCCTGCAGCAATTGCGCCGCGCCAGATCGACCAGTCGATTGAACATATCCCTATCAGAGAGAGCACCCACACTCATGATCATGAGATCGCAGCCAGCAGAAAGCACAGCCGGTGCGATTTCACGTACTGCCTGCTGGGATGCGGATTCGACCACGATATCCACAGATTTCACCATCTCATCGATCGCAAGCACTCTTGGGCAGCTGGCAAGCGAATCAGCGAATCGTTCGATCTCCGGACTCCGATCGTATATCGAGGCGAGATCAGCATCGATCGTCTTCTCATCGATTGCACGGCATATCGCACACCCTATCGCGCCGCATCCGAATATTCCGATCTTCAGTCTATCTGTCATGCTCGTGTCTTATTTTAATTACTATATCTGCATCTATGTCTGCATAACCAACACCTTTTAAGGAAGAGATCATCCCGGCAATCGTTTTTGACATGATATCCTGAACAAACGGTCCCATCGGAACATCCTTTCCACCAACGGTCGCGCTCACATATCCTTTATGTATCACGCAATCCGCCAGTGTCTTCTCGTTGCGGAAAATTGCCTCTGCCATGCCCATGCAGTCGCTGTATCCGCATTTGCCGCAGTTTATCTTCGGAAGTTTATTGTATATCCTATTGATCTCGATCATCTCGGTTATGTAATTGAGGATATCCTCGAAATTATCCGTATCAGGATCGTATCTGCGCCTGTCGCCATCGATATGGAGGTCTCCAAGCACGATCTTTGGAATATTCTCGCTCTTATGCCCCTCGACCAATATCAAATCAGGAGATGCTGCAAGGTCCACGATTCTGATAATTTCATCGAATTTCAGAGCATTCTTGACGATGAACGATGTTTCATCTGGCGAGCTTGCAACCACGATTTTGGCACCGGATTCGCCATGTTTCCATGTGTCTGTTCCCTGGATATCCATAAAGAAGTCTTCTTTCGGTATATTCTTTATCGTCGATATGGAATAACCACTCTCTGCCAATCGTTCAATCAATCTGCAGACAAGCGTCGTTTTTCCTGTGTTGTGATAGCCGACTATACCGATCACCGCTGCACTGTTCATTATATCATCCCACCTGAAGGGCAGTTTTTGATCAAACTTTTATGAAAAGTTTGGTGATGACCAACGACACCGATCACTGCTGCACTGGTCATTATACGATTCTCCGGATTAAACATACTCATATAGTGTATTCCTCACCTTCGGAACTCTTCCGGCGTTCCTGATGATCCAGTCAAACTCTGGTGGCGGCATATATTCGCCTGATGTCGCTCCTGCTGATTTTGATATCTTTTCTTCCATGAGTGTCCCTCCAAGATCATTTGCACCACAGCAAAGAGCGTACTGTGCCAGTTTCCGTCCGAGTTTCACCCAGCTAGCCTGTATGTTTCGGATGTGGGTGTGGAGCACGATTCGTGCAATCGCATGCATGCGCAGATCATCGATACCGGTGGTGCCGTAATTTCCATTCCGGATCATCATCCTGCCGAGTTCATTGTTATATGGCATGAACGGCAACGGCACGAACTCTGTGAATCCGTGCGTTTCAGCCTGTATATCTCGAATCAGGAATAGATGGTCGATCCGGTCATGCATTGATTCGATGTGCCCATACATGATCGTTGCTGTCGTTTTTATGCCGAGACGGTGTGCGGTTCTGATGACCTCTGCCCACTGGCTGGTATTTAACTTATCAGGACAGATCCTTGCACGCACCTCGTCCACAAGGATCTCTGCTGCTGTTCCAGGCATCGTGTCAAGCCCGGATTTTTTGAGTGTTATGAGCGTATCTTTGATGCTCACATCATTCCCGGCTCCTGCTGCTGCATGCCACACCTCCATTGCGGAGTATGCATGCAGATGAATGCCCGGAAATTCGGATTTGACCGACTCGAGAATCTCGCAGTAATCATTCAATCGCATCTCCTGTCGCAAGCCTCCCTGAATACAGATCTCGGTTGCCCCAGCACAAACAGCCTCCTCGACCTTCCTTAGAATCTCTGGCATTCCGAGTTTGTAGCCATTATCGTCTCTGAAAGCGCAGAACCGACAGGTTCCGATACACATACTTGTGAAATTAATGTTTCGATTGAGAATGTATGTCACGACATCGCCGACCGCTTCTGCACGTAGTTCATCTGCCAGTGCGAAGAGTTCCGGAAGTGGTGCGGCTGCGAGCAGTAGCGCATCCTCTTTTGTGCATCTGCCTGCGTGAGCGCGATCGATTACGTCTGTGGGAAGCATGACATTCCGTACGTGAAACGTTACTACCTTTAAATATATTGGTTCACAGTATCTGATGATTTATAAGACTTAGAACCTATCTGAAAAATATATCGATATGTTTTCCAACCACGAGATTACACGAGATTAACACAGAAATCTCGTGAAAATCTGTGTAATCTTGTGGTTAGAAACTTTTCGGATAGGCGCATATTGCTGATCAACCGTTATATTCACTCAAAATCTTAATTCATTCTATTTTAGTTTAGATATTATCTTACTTATACTATTCTACTTGTTTATCCGAACACATCCTGATGAGCAATTCCTCGCCGCTGGTTGTGCCTCTTGCGATGAGCACATCGCCTGTGCGCATCATCGTTCTTGCGCCAGGGCTATAAATCCAGCGATCCTCGCGTTTGACTGCCATGATATGCATCCCCGTCTCGGTTTCGAGTTTCAGTTCACCAAGCGACCTTCCATCAGCAATCGAACCTGATGCGATCTGCAGTTTGGTGACCACTTCATCAGACTCACGTACGGCAAGCGACATGATAGGATGCGGTTCGATCTCACGCAGCACCACGTCTGCGATGTCATAAGCCGCGTCAGAGATCGCTTCAGAGGAATTGGCAAGATGTAGCAGTCCACGAAGTTGATCCACCTTATCGATGTGCTTTGCTGATTCGAGTACCCAGTGCTGGAGTTCGTACTTCATGCCGTCCATCCTGTCCTCGATGTATTTCACTTCCTGCGCAATATCCTTGTTATAAAAAAGCATCGCAGAATAGGCAAGCCCAACCGCAAGTTCAGACATGTTCTTCATCTCTACGATCAGATCGACAGCACGATCGAGATCGTCAAGGGCATATTCTGGTTCGATTGCGGTTCGCTGATATCGTTCGCAGGTCGCATGCTCCATGAATAATGGTACACCCTCATCATGCCCGCGTACAAAGATCACATCGCCCTCTCTTATAACAGTGCTGTGATCCGGATCATAGATCCAGTTCCTTCCACGTCTGATCGCAATCGCCCACATACCAGTCTCGGTCTCGAGTTCGATCTCTTCGAGGTTACGTCCTGCCATCGGTGATTCGGAATTGACCGTTGCTCTGGCGATGGTCTCCTCAGCATTCCGCAGATCCAGCTTCAGTTCAACTGGTATTCCGAGATCAAGCAGTGCGATCTTTGCGATATCTCCTGCGGCATTTGAGATGTTCTCGGCTGCCGCACCAGCCTGCAGCACGCCTGCAAGGGCTTCTGCCTCCTCAAGCCGCCGTGCGCTTAACATCGCTGATATCCGCATGTAATAACCAAGAGTGTCCATATTCTCTTCGAGACGGATAACCTCCATCGCGATCTCCCGATCGTCGTAGATTACAGCAGAGTATGCAAGATCCATCATCAACTCGGATGTATCTTTCATATCGATCAATAGATCTTTCATACTCCTTGTGCAGTATTTTAGTTCTTTTGACATATTGCTTAGAATATTTTTTCGACGATGACCGGGTGGATAGCTACTTGTTTCGTTGTTGTGTACATGAAGTACAACTTATTATAAGCATCCAACCGAAGATTATCTTTGTACACCCACAACTCGTTATTTCTATCATCAGATACTTCATAATGAGATACCCCATATTCATCCGTGACATCACGTTTGATTTGTATAACCATCGGGAATATCTCTTCTTTTTCGACGAACTCGGAGAAGTCTTGAAGAT
>JAYEGV010000178.1:0-7164 GCA_034659235.1 Methanobacteriota archaeon | reverse complement strand
CGCCGATTATCGTCTCAAGTGAGATCTCGATTCCACAGTAGCGCAATATGCGTTTAAGCTGATCACTGGCATTTTCTGCGAAAATCGTGCTCCAGCGTAACTGCGTGTACCGCACCTTCATTTTTTCAGGGTTCAGACTTCGTACGATAGAGTAGATTCTTCTACTTACAAGGAGTGTGAGTATAGCAATCCAAACATACGCCTCTACTATGTCGGAATTGGTGGTATTGACGACATCCATAGCATATATACTCTTAAGTTCCTTGAAAACCAGTTCAATGTCCCATCTCGCACCGTATAGCTTCGCAATATCTTCAGGCTCCAGCACATCAGAAGGAATGTTTGTAAGGTAGGTATGGTACTTTCCAGTCTCTTCATTTAGTATTGCTACCAACCGGAATATTTCAGTATCTTTCCGCTGCTTACCTCTGTATTTCCTACGTTTGAAAGATATTTCAACATTTACATCAAGTATTTGTCTTTTAAGTTCCGGCAAGACCTCATTTATATATTTTCCCTGAACATCAATGCTTCTACCAGGTCAAACTCGATTTACATCAACTATCATTGGGTCGGCATTCTTTTTTAATCTTGATACGAAGTAACCTCCGTTATCTTTGATTCTTGCAAAGATTTGGTGTTTGTAGAACCCAAGATCGATCAACAGGATCCGATCCTTCACCCACGGCCCAATGCGCAGCGTCTTCAACTCGCTTTTGTTCTCGGCGCAGAGGGCGACACATTTAGGTCCATCTGCGACTGCACTCACCAGCAAACTCACTTTTACGCCTGCAGCAGCCTTTCGAGTCCGTGTCGCAGGCCATTTCTTAGAAAGTGACTCATGAAGCCTAACAATGCTGCTATCCTGTATCAATACATCCTTAAATTGGGAAAGCTTTTCGTTGAGTATGTGATTTTGTTCCTGGGCAAGGTGTTCTATGGCGTGAGATACAGACACCTTGAAAAATTCCGTGAGTTCGGGTGTAAACCGCTCATACCAACTGCTATCACTTAATTTGGTTTCTGATGCCTTTTCATACCCACGTTTCAGATTGGCAAGAGTGCGCTGAAGTCGAACGCCAAATCCCATGACTAAAACCCAGAACATGATCACATGATCGATTTTTCTCTCTCGTTTTACAAGCCCGGTTTCATGGGCTGAGTTACGTAGCCATTCAGGTGAAAAGATCGTGCAAAGATCTTTTTCGATTATATATGTATCGGTTGTCATCAATATCCCCTCAGATAACTGATTAGAAGTAATTGGGGATACCTGAATATAAATGGTTGGTGAATATTATTTCATGAAAATACCGAGTGGATCGGCAAGTGTCTTAACCGATGACCGATGCGCTGCACCCTGCCATACGCGATCGGATTTTAAGCGAACAGGTGAGGGTTCTATGAAGAAAGATCCGAAAGTCTTCATCCGCGGCACCTCATAGTTTTCAGCCGACCTTAATGAATGAAACCTCTCACAGAAACCTTCATAACGCACCCAAGAGACATCAGATCACAGGAGATCACATGGAAACGATTACCGCGAGATACGATGCAAAACAGATAGAAGAAAAGATACAGCAATTCTGGGATGATAACGACACCTACGCGCATGTTCGAGACCTGCAAAAGCATAAAAAAACATTCTTCTTTGTGGATGGTCCTCCATACACCACCGGACACATCCATCTCGGCACAGCATGGAACAAGATCATCAAGGATGTGATTCTGCGATATAAATCCATGTGCGGTTATCATATTCTTGACCGCGCCGGATGGGACATGCACGGACTTCCAATCGAGGTAAAAGTCGAGGAGAAACTCGAGTTCAAAACAAAAAAGGATATAGAGGAGTACGGGATTGATGCATTCGTATCCACCTGCGAGGAATTTGCAATCCGGAACATGCTGGACATGACCGCCCAGTTCAAGCGTCTTGGCGCATGGCTTGACTGGGACGATCCTTACATGACGCTTTCACGGGATTACATCGAATCTGTCTGGTGGACGCTAAAGAAAGCTCATGAAAAAGGTCTGCTAGAAAAAGGTCTGCGTGTGGTGAACTGGTGTCCACGATGCGAGACAGCGATCGCGGATTCAGAGGTCGAGTACCGGGACCGGACGGATTCATCGATCTATGTCAAATTCCCTCTGCTGGACGAGGAGAACACGTTCATCGTTATCTGGACAACGACTCCATGGACGATTCCGGCAAATATTGCGGTTGCTGTGCATCCGGACTTTGAATACTCGAAGATACGTGCATACAGGGATGGGAAGAGCGAGATATTGATCTTTGCTTCTGATCTGGTCGATCAGGTGCTCCGGGAAGGTAGATATCAGGACTATGAAATTCTTGATGTCTGTTATGGCAGTGATCTGGTTGGAACACGATACACTCATCCCCTTTCAGATATCATACCGAAGCAGAACGAATTCGAGCACAAAGTCCTTCCGGCAGAGTTTGTTACCACTGAGAATACAGGATGCGTGCATATCGCACCGGGTCATGGTGTGGATGACTTTGAACTCGGATCAGAGTACGGACTTCCCGCTTTCTGCCCTGTTGGACCGGATGGGCGGTATACCGAAGATGTGGAGGTATATGAAGGAATATATGTCAAAGATGCAGACAAACTGGTGATCGACGATCTTGCTGCTCGTGATCTTCTGCTCGCAAGCGGAACAATCGTGCACCGGTACGGGCACTGCTGGAGATGCAAGACTCCGATCATCTATCTCGCAACCGAGCAGTGGTTTCTGAAGATCTCACAGCTTAAGGAGCGGATGCTTGAGGAGATTGCAAAGGTGGACTGGTATCCGGACTGGGCTGGATCAGCAAGATTTCATGACTGGGTTTCGGGAGCAAGGGACTGGTGTATATCAAGACAGCGATACTGGGGCGTACCGATCCCGATCTGGGTCTGTGACGCATGTGGAAAATATGAGGTGATCGGAACCGGCGATGAACTCGAAAGACGGTCGCCTTCCGTACCATCTGACCTGCACAGACCATGGGTAGATCAGGTCACATTCGAGTGTTCATGCGGCGGAACCATGCACAGGGTGGAGGATGTGTTCGATGTCTGGTTTGATTCTGCGGTTGCATCATGGGCAACGCTCGGGTATCCTGGTGATGCGGATTCCTTCAAGAGATTGTGGCCTCCTGATTTCATCGTGGAAGGGCATGATCAGACCAGAGGCTGGTTCTATTCGCAGCTCGGTGCGGGAATGGTCGCATTCGACAGAATACCGTATAAGAGCGTGCTTGTGCACGGGTTCACGCTGGACGAGGCAGGCAGCAAGATGTCGAAGAGTCTTGGCAATGTGGTTGCACCAGAGACAGTGATCGAGAGATTTGGAGCGGATGCGCTGCGCATGTACACATTGTCCACGAATGCACCATGGGATGATCTGAAGTTCAACTGGAGTGAGGTTGAGACCATACACCGTTCCTTAAACATTCTCTGGAACGTTTACCGGTTTCCACTGCCGTATATGATCCTCGATCATTTCGACCCTGCTGCGGTTCCTTATGAATCGGTACGTGGTGCGCTGAGAAAGGAGGATTTATGGATTCTATCGAAGGTAAACTCGCTTGTATCTGATGTAACATCGGCGATGGAGAAGTACAAGCTTCATACTGCTACCCGTGCGATTCTTGGATTCATACTCGATGATCTGTCACGATGGTACATCCAGTTGATCAGACCGCGTACATGGACAGAGGCAGAAGACCCTGACAAACTTGCCGTTTACAGGGTGCTTTATGATGTGTTCACAACTGTTACGCGACTTACTGCCCCATTCATGCCGTACCTTTCAGAGGCGATCTATCAGAACCTCGAAGGAGGAGACTCGGTTCATGCGCATGATTGGCCCACACCTGACCGGGATCTGATCGACCCGGAGCTCGAAGAGGATATGGTAGAGATCAGAAGGATCGTGGAGGCGGTTGCAAACGCCCGCCAGAAGGGAAAGAGGAAACTGAGGTGGCAGGTCAGCCGTGTTGTGATTGCGCCCGCTGGCGAAGAAACGTCGCGTGCGGTCAGATCACTTACAGATGTACTTTCCGAGCAGGCAAATGCAAAGGAGATTGTTTTGCTGGGCGTATGCGAGGAATGGGACGAACTGGGTCTGGAGGCTATCCCGGAGATGGCGAAACTCGGTCCGGCATTTAAGAAGGACGCTGGAAAGGTGGCAGATGCGATCAAACACGCAGATGCAAGAGCGATCAAAGATGCGATCGAGAAAACAGGAAGCTACGATCTCGATTACACAACGATCAGCGGTGACATGGTCAGTTTCCAGAAAATCGTTCCGGAATTTGCTGCTGATGCTGAGTTTGATCATGGCGTGGTGTATGTGGATGTCTCGCTCACGCCTGAGATCGAGGCTGATGGATATGCGGCAGAGGTGATACGCCGCATCCAGGATATGCGAAAAGGTCTGGACCTGGTGGTCAACGACTGGATCAGGGTAACAGTGGAACTATCAGACGAACGGGTAATCGATCTCCTGCAGAGTATGAAGGAATTTATCGCAGAAGAGGTTCGTGCAACGAAGATATCGATTGGCGATGTCACAGCAACCGGCGATCTTGTGAAGGGCTGGGAGGTCGAGGATGTGGAGATGCGAATCGGCGTGAAACTCGATTCACCGGCGGTGTAATGCCAATCAAAAAGATCGACGAATTAAAAGCGATCTGGATCTCCATACAGGATGAGATACAATCGAGATTGGAGGAGTTTGATCGAATCCGGGAGATCGGGGATGAAGAAACCATCTTTGCCGAACTTGTCTTCTGCATCCTGACCCCGCAGTCGAAGGCAAAAATATGCTGGGCTGCTGTTGAGAATCTTCTGGATAACAATCTGCTGCTGGAAGGAGAGAGCGATCAGATTGTCAGAGAATTGTATGGGGTGCGATTCAGGTATAAAAAGTCAGAATACGTTGTTGAAGCAAGAGATAAACTCTCAATCGATGGTAAAATAGCTATCAAGTCCCGGATCAGTCGGTTCAGTGATGTTTACGATGCAAGAGAGTGGCTGGTCCGGAATGTGAAGGGTATCGGTTACAAGGAGGCGAGCCATTTTCTTAGAAACATCGGATTCGGAGAAAACCTTGCGATTCTCGACAGGCATATATTGAAGAACCTGAGATCGCTTGGAATAATAGAGGAGATTCCGGATTCCTTATCGCGACGGAAATACCTTGAAATAGAGAAGGGGATGAAGAAACTTGCAAAAAAGGTTAAAATACCCATGAGCCATCTGGATCTGGTGATGTGGTATAACGAGACAGGAGATGTGTTTAAATGACGAGATGTGGAGAGACAGGAGCTACATTTATAGTCTTTCCGAAAAGTTTGTATATTTTCTTGCAGGTTAACCACGAGATTTACACACGATTAATCTCGTGGAGATCTGTGTAATCTTGTGGTTCTTTTTCAATCTGTTATCGGAATGACTATAAACATAGAAATACCAAATGCGAACGAATCTTTTTAACCCTTCGTGCTGATACCACTGCGATGAAGAAATCAACCTTCGAAATCGCGGCATCAATAGGTTCGGTACTTATCTTCATCCTGCTGAACCTCATATTCAAGACTGGAATCGGCTTTTTAATCGCGCTTCTTGCATTCATCCTTATAATCAGCGCAGCAGGCATGAAACTGGCTTATTTTGAAGAGTGATGATGACTGTGAGCACTCAATACCTGAAATTCCCGACAAAAGGGAATGCAGATATCGTTGACATAACCGATGGCGTTTCTGACGCTCTTTTAAGATCTGAACTGACTGACGGGATCGTTACGATATTCGCGCCTGGTGCTACCGGTGCTGTTACAACGATCGAATATGAATCCGGTCTGATTTCTGATTTCAAGGGTATGCTTGAGCGAATTGCGCCGCAGGATATTTCATATATGCACAATCTCAGATGGGGCGATGGAAACGGACACTCCCATGTGCGGGCATCGCTGCTTGGTCCGAGTCTGTCTGTTCCATTCATCGATGGCAGGATGCAACTCGGGACATGGCAGCAGATCGTCTTCATCGATCTGGACAACCGGCAGAGGGATCGGAAACTGATTGTGCAGATTGTCGGGGAGTGATTATTGCTTATTCACATCCTCAAGATAGATCGTCTGCGACGGAAACGCTATCTCCACACCCAGTTCTTCGAGTAGACGCATGATCTTGAGATTAAACTCCTCACGAACTGCAAGAAACTCATCCCATACAGTGGTCTTCGTGAAGCAGTAGATGAAGATATCGAGCGAATACGCTCCGAATTCGGTGAAATGAACCATGTAGAATGTATGGTTAAATTGAGAATCCTCTTTTATGATCTCTTTAATCCCATCGACCACCTTTACCATCTGCTCCCTGCTCGTTTTGTATGAGACACCGAGATTGAATTTTATTCTCCGTTTCCTCATCCTGGTAAAGTTCACGATCTCGGATTTGATGAACCTGCTATTCGGGACAGTCACGAGTGCCTGATCGAATCTGCGTATCCTTGTCGATCTTAACCCGACATCTTCCACTGTCCCCTCCACATCTCCGATCCTGACCCAGTCGCCGATATGAAAAGAGCGATCAGAAAAGACCGTGAGCGATCCGAAGATGTTACTCACGGTGTCCTGCGCCGCAAGTGCAAGTGCAAGCCCGCCGATGCCAAGACCTGCCAGAAGCGATGTTACATTCAAGCCAAGATTCTGCAGCACAGAGAGGATTGCAAGCGTCACCACGACAACCTTGAGGCTCTTTACAAGCAGCGGTACCAGTTGTTCGTCGAGTTTGGTCTCTGTCTTCAGTGTTACCTTGCGCAGGTAATAGCCGACAACATCGATCAGGTTGAGCATGAGCAGAAGCGCAACGAACGTGAATGCAAGGATGAAGATCGAACCGATGATCCCGGCGACGTCAAAGGTCCCAGCTATTTCTGGCAGATGCAGCGAACTGATGGCAGCATAAGCGCCACAGACCAGGATCAAATATCCGAGAGGAGCTTTGAACGCTTTTATGAGCAGGTCATCAAGTTCTGTTTTTGTCTTTCTGGTGAGATACGCCAGTTTTTTTTCAAAGAGATGCAGGGCGAGTTTTCGAAGAACAAGGGTGAAGAAGATTATCAAAAAGAAGGCGATCAGGTTATT
>JAYEGV010000177.1:2562-7198 GCA_034659235.1 Methanobacteriota archaeon | reverse complement strand
ATTCCAATACTTTGATTTTGCCCATGAGAAAATGCAGATAATTTTAAAAGTCGAATTGAAGTATGCTTCTTTGTGGGAGAAGTTTAAAAAATGTAGGAAATTTTCTAAAACGTGAGTTGTTACGTTTCTGATAATAAATCACAAAAAAAGTAAGGAATATAATTAACCGCAGATAAACGCTGATGAACGCAGATTTGGTTAACCGGGCATCTGCGTTTATTTGCGTGCATCCGCGGTTAATTAATATCGGAGAGATTATATTATCTATTCATAGGACATCTTAAATGTTCAGGTTATTTGTGTGCAGTTGCTTTGAGGATAATCTGACTAACTTAAAATCGTATGAATATAAACTTTCATCAAACTGCTGCCATCATCATCTACCACCCACGTCGTCGCGCCCGCCGCCGTGCCCGCGCTGAGCATCGCTCGCAGAACAGTACGAGACCGATTACACCAGAATGCCTTTCATAACAATCACAAATTCGACAGCCTCGTGCCGGCAGATACCATAAGTACGAAGAGATCGATATCATCTCATGCCTACCGGAATGGTGATCAGTCATGATAAAAATGGTTTTATTTTTATTACCAGAGAACATCTGCAAACATGGGAGTTCGTGTACTATCATGTCGGTGACAGACAGATTCTCTGCCGCGTGACAGAAACCGAACCACTGAACGAATATCCGGTTGAGTTTCTCTTCGATACCGGTATTCAACCGGTAGATGTTGCAGAGTTCTGCGGATTTGATGCTGACAGATTCGAATATTTCAGGACAAGAGGGATGGTGATCGGATATTTCGACAGGAATCTCGGAGAGTTTATCCATCCACGTATGAACCCTGCATCCGGAACTGTGGTATACAGGGCAGCAGGTGCGCAACTACGTGACATCAACAGGGTATCGTCTGGCGAGACCGGCTCTGCATCCATCGGAACGATTGCCGGAACAGATTTTAAGGTCGTGCTCTCTGTTAAGGATGTCGCAAGCCAGCACCTGTCGGTTATTGCAGCAACAGGTGCAGGAAAATCATACACTGTTGGTGTTTTTGTCGAAGAATTGCTCATGCCGCATAACAGAGCGCCTGTGCTGATCTTTGATCCGCATGGTGAATACACTGTTCTGGAGAATATCGCCAATGATAGGCGATTCTGGAAGGATGATTATAAGCCGAAAATCAGGATAATAAAGCCTGATAACATCAAGATTCGCATAAGTGATCTTGAAATATCCGATCTCATCAGCATCATCGATGATGGTACGATGTCTGATAAGATGAGGATGCTGTTTGGAAGTGCATGCCGAAGTCTGCGCAGAGACAACTTCCGGCAGTTTACACGGAGTGAACTGCGAGATACGATTGAGAGCCTGCGGGACGGGAGTAACGATTCCTCGATCGAGGGGATACTATGGCGATTCAACAAATTATATGGCAGGATTTTCCATGATTTTGAAGATGTGCCGATCGTTGATTATCTGCGGATCGGGCAGCTCACAGTGATGGATGTATCAGGCATCGATATCGAATCTCAGCAGCTGATTGCGCAGGTAATCTTAAGAAAAATCTTTGACGTACGGCAGAGAACAGAAAATGGAGTATATACGCGTGATACGCCAGATAAATACCTGCCGTATCCAGTATTTGTGATTCTCGAAGAAGCACACCGGTTTGCTCCGCAGGGAGAGGGCAGATCAAAGCATATCATCAAAACGATCCTGTCAGAGGGGAGAAAATTCGGGGTTGGGATGTGCATGGTCTCCCAGCGTCCAAGCAAACTCGATTCCGATTCACTGTCCCAGTGCATGACTCAGATCACGATGCGCATCATCAATCCGGCTGATCAGGATCAGATTGCACAGAGCATCGAGTCAGTGAGCCGCAGTATCATATCAGAACTGCCAGCGCTCGCAAAGGGATACGCAATCGTCTCCGGCGTCGGCATCAATACCCCAACAATCGTCAGGATCAGGCAGAGATATGGAAGCGACAGGGGTGCAAGTAAGGATGCGCCATCGATATGGACGTCTTATGATGCGCATCCGCGTCAGGAGGCAGGGATTCCTGTGGATGCCGATCTGGATATAGGGGTTTGAACGTTAATATTAATACCGCACACAACGATGGTTTTGGAAAGAGGATTAACAAATGCCAACGATACACAGACCAAGACGAGGGTCATTAGCATTCAGCCCGAGAAAAAAAGCGAAGAAGCCGATCGCACGAATCAGATCGTGGCGAGCGGATGGAGAAGAGCCAAAAATACAGGGTTTTGCTGGATACAAGGCAGGAATGACCCATATTATAATTATCGATGAACGACCGAACAGCCTGACAACTGGCATGGAGATTGCGGTGCCTGTAACGATCATCGAAACCCCGCCAATGCGCGCTGTTGCAATACGCGCTTATACCGACAATGGATATTATGGGTCGAAACTGATTACGGAAGTGTGGGCAGATCATGATAACGATTATATCGAGCATGCCCTTGATGAGGGCGCAGTGGAGGAGATTCGTGCAATCGTCCAGACCATGCCGCATCTTGTTTCAGGAATCCCAAAGAAAAAACCCGATGTTATGGAGGTACCTATCGCTGGTGGGGACGTTGCTGCGCAGTTTTTGTATGCGAGATCGATTATAGGGGAGGAGTATCATATCACGGATGTGTTCGATGAAGGCGGTTTCATCGATGTTGCGGCAATCACCACCGGGAAGGGGACGCAGGGACCTGTAAAGAGATGGGGTGTACAGCTGCAGAAGGGAAAGCATAGCCGTACCGGAAAGAGGCGACACATCGGAAACCTTGGCCCATGGACACCATCGTATGTGCGCAGAACCGTGCCGCAGACAGGACAGACCGGCTATTACCAGCGAACCGAATTCAACAAACAGATCATAAAGATCGGCACCGATGGGACAGAAGTAACACCGGATGGTGGATTTATACGATACGGCATCGTAAGAAACGGATACGTGATGCTTCGTGGAAGCGCTCCTGGACCTGTGAAGCGATTGATTCGGATGAGGCAATCCATACGCGGTAAGATGCCATCAGATGTTCCTGCAATTACACATATCAGCAAACAGTCTCATCAAGGGTGATCAAAGTGAAAAATACTGTTTTAAGCCTGTCCGGAAGTCCACTACGTGAAATAGAACTGCCAGCTGTATTTTCCGAAACCTACCGTCCGGATATCATCAAAAAAGCGGTTCTTGCTGCACAGGCAAACCGGAGGCAGCCTTATGGCGTGACCGAATATGCTGGCATGCGAACATCAGCGCGCTCGCTTGGCTCTGGGCGGGGGATTGCGCAGATTCCGAGACTTGTGAACTCCAACCGTGCTGCACGGGTTCCGCAGGCAAAGGGCGGAAGAAAAGCACATCCACCAAAGAAGGAGAAAGACTGGAGCGAGAAGATCAACAAAAAGGAGCGAAGACTTGCGATCAGGTCAGCTATTGCTGCTACCACTAATTTGGACCTCATTTCTGCCAGAGGACACAGATTCGAGGCAGACATCGATCTTCCGATCATTCTTGAGGATGCATTTGAGAGTTTGACAAAAACAAAGGATGTTTGTGAGGTTTTGCAATCAATCAATCTCTGGCAGGATGTTATTCGCGCCAAAGACGGAAAGAAGATCAGAGCAGGCAGAGGAAAACTTCGGGGCAGGAAATACAAAAAGCCAAAGAGCATTCTGATCGTGACATCCGAGTACCATGGCATCGAAAAAGCCGCTCGCAACATTCCTGGCGTGGATGTCGTAATGTATGATCGATTGAATGCTGAACTACTTGCACCGGGTACACATGCAGGCAGACTCACGATCTGGACAGAGAGCGCAATTGCAGAACTGGGAAGATGAAAGATGATATCACCCAATTTTTCCAGTGAAAAACTGTAATCTGTGTTCATCTGCGTAAATCTGTGTCTGATAGAATTTTTTAGACACAGATTAACACTGATTGCACTGATTTCATCAATCTACTCATTCCCATGTTCCCTTATACCGCATGTTATGATAAACTATCGTAGATTAGGACACTATCAAAAAAACAGTTTCACACCTGTCTTTCGTTGCCGCCGGGCAATTCTAATTTTTGATTTTGATCTGGAATAAAACGACGGTGAGGGAATCTTTTAAAGACGAGTCTAAGGCATTTTATGGGCACTGTCAAATTTTCCAGTGAAATCACCATGTCCTCAAGTTTTACCGCAGAGTACACGGAGAACGCAGAGGCATCAAAAAACCCAGCGAGGATTGAAGCGGTCTTAAAATGTCAAGTAGATCTCATAGCGCACCTCTCACGGACAATTAAGCCCCGAGGTTACTATGAGTCCCCTCTCAGAACCGGACGTGAAGATTTCCCTCATCCGGCTCTTCAGAAGCACATCCTCTACGGTTTCAGGTTGTATAGTGAGTGATATATCTTCGGCTTTGGGAGTGGATTAAATTGAAGAAAACGACGAAACTGATCCCAGATGTAGCTTTTCTTCTGGCTGCGCCGGTTTATCCATTTAAAGGCGAGTCTCACGACCTGATGGTAGTAATTCTGTAGCAAACGGAAGTTGCCGCTCATTCCATAATAGCGGTAATGTCCAAGCAACTTTAGCCCCAGCATCTTCCACCAT
>JAYEGV010000177.1:0-2462 GCA_034659235.1 Methanobacteriota archaeon | reverse complement strand
CCGGTTTATCCATTTAAAGGCGAGTCTCACGACCTGATGGTAGTAATTCTGTAGCAAACGGAAGTTGCCGCTCATTCCATAATAGCGGTAATGTCCAAGCAACTTTAGCCCCAGCATCTTCCACCATCTTCTGTCTGAACTTCTTGCGTGACGTTTTCCGCCCAAGCTTGAATTTGCCCCATCTGGACTTGTCGCAGAAGTGCGTAAACCCAAGAAAATCAAAGGTTTCGCATTTCTTGCCATATTACTTCGCTCTCGTGCATGCGCATCGTCCGAACTCGATAATCTTACTCTTCTCTTCAGAGATCGTAAGTCCGAACTTACCCATTTGCCGTCTCAGATCGTCCCCGAATGCCCTGGCTTCAACTTCTTTCTCAAAGCAGACAACAAAGTCATCCGCATATCGGATAAGTTGTGCAAAGCCAGTTAGTTGTGGCAGTACTTCAGTCTCGAACCACTTGTCCAGCGCAAAGTGAAGATATACATTGGCGAGTACGGGGCTCAGAATCCCACCTTATGGCGTACCCTGATCCGTCTCAAAGTAAACTCCTTCTTCCATTATGCCAGACTTGAGGAAACGACCGATCAGCTGCAATAGAGTCTTATCCACGATCCTCTGCTTCAGACATTCCATCAATCGCTTGTGATCACACTTGTGTCACGAACTTTGAGATATCCATATCCACTACGAAGTTGACCGGAACGTTCATGATGATCCTGTCTAATTCAATTAGAGCATCGTGGCAGCTGCGATTCGGACGAAACCCGTAGGACGTGTCTATAAAGTCCTGTTCAAAGATCGCTTCAAGAATCTTCTTGATTGCCATCTGGACGATCTCGTCCTCGACAGCCGGAATTCCGAGCGGTCTTTTATCGCCGTTTGGCTTCGGGATATAAACGCGCAAGACCGGTTGAGGCTTATACTGCTTTGCTTTAAGCCTTGCCACCAGATCTGCGATATTCTCATCCAACGCTTTCGCGTATTCTCCTACTGTTACTCCGTCAATTCCGGGAGATTTACCTCTCTTTAACTCACCTGTTACATTCTTTTAGGAAATCCTCGTTTAGCAAGTGTGCTAATGACATAAACTTGCATTCCGGGTCTTCCTTAGCTTTTGAAGCTATAATTTCTATAGCTTTTAGAGTCTTAGACATCAGTTTTGTTGTCATCTACATCCCACCTCAGGGTGTGGTAGATGTGCCCCTGGTGTCATTCGTGCTTCTGTCAGCCCCTTTCCTCCACAGGAATTACCCTGCTTCAACGGTAATATGAGCTGATCCGACTCCCAATATGCCATTTGCGGTATCTTGCCGTCTATAGGCTTGATAGCACATACTCCTAACTCTGTAGGGAGAGCATAATGGGTCTCCCGAGTTCCCATAGTCTCCGTTTGATACCATGCTACGGTCTGAGACCCCGCTGGACTCACATCACCTCGCACTGTCCCAGAACTCTCTGCTATATTCCAAGACCGGAGGATTGGACTAACGGTGGTGTGAATGCTGCCTTCCGTCACACAGAAAACGTCGGCTTCCAGAATCATCAGAATTTCGGGGCTTATAACCTTCACCTTTCGATTGTGGCCTGGTATCCCATCCCCCCGGCCTCACAACAGCCTGTTACCAGACTGGGTGCGGGGTTCGGTTCTGAGGTGGTGGCTAACCTTTCCTCAGGCTGGATTTTCACCAGCTGGACAGTATGAATTTTGCTCGGCACGCCTGTATCTTCTTCCTCTCTTTCTTTATATTTTTATTTAAAGTCGTAATCTCCCTGTCATACCCTTTTCTGAAAAAATAACCAGCCATTTTTGCTCCACTCCACCGTATGAACTCGCATGTTCCTTAAAACGATATCCTTTGAGATCACTCTCCTCCATCTCCTCGATGCTCGTCTTTTCGATCAGTTCTTTAGCTTCTTTTATGGTTTCAGGAACTCTACTGATCCACTTTGCTAAAAGGGAGATGGATTTCACGTTATCTTCAGAATACATAGCCGAATCCATGACAAAGTACATTTCTCCGTCACTTTCAGAAAGTTCTTCAGAGAACTTCTCTATAACTTCTCGGAAATGCTTTTTATCCGAAGTATTTCCGCTCAAAACCGCCATCCGGAAAGGAAAATCCGCCTGAGAGCCGGTGATGAGCGAAACAACAAACTGATTCAGATCGTATCGTTTGTTTTTCGCATGACCTTTGGTGATTTTTATTGGGATCTGGTCAACATCTTCGAATTTATATTCTCCCTGTACGCTCATAGTTGTGGAATCCGGATGAAGGAACTTTCTTGAGATTCCAAGCCTATTTGCCGTGTTGAGGGCAATCTGCATGAATATACTCATAGCATTATTCTCAAACAGCCTATCCAAAGTCCGTCCTATGGTATCGTCGTTGAAATCGTCCGGTTTCAGCTCTTCACGAAAGAAGAGATTTACGAGTTTATTTCTCATAAACTCGGGAAATAG
>JAYEGV010000176.1:0-7207 GCA_034659235.1 Methanobacteriota archaeon | reverse complement strand
AAAAAAACTTGAAGTGTCACCCAACGGAAAGGCTAAAAACAGATCAACTTCTCAAAGGTGAGTTGTTACAACAAATCTAAAAAAGTTAAAATTGATCCCAATTAACAATAAATCCGTGTTAATCCGTGTCTGAAAAAACTTGAAGTGTCACCCAACGGAAAGGCTAAAAACAGATCAACTTCTCAAAGGTGAGTTGTTACTCTAACACAGTGTCAAGTGTGTGGTGGTACGGAGCGAGTAGACCGAGTGTTTAACCCGGATCTACTGTGACGCTAAAGAAATCTACAAGTTTAAGAGCCCATCGTTCATGATCGCACCCCGACATACCGGAGCGCAATCAAGCGGCTTCAGCCTCGATCTCTTCCACGCTGGATACATCCCCGCGCCGCACCAATCATAGATAGAGCGATGTTTATTAAACCGGAGAAACAATCCAGTACACAGGAAGAAGCATGCAGTTATTATTAATCCACTCAGATTATATCGAATACGAGACAAAGAAGAGCACTCTTGTTGCCGAAGAGATCGATTCGACCCTGAAGAGCAGCCGTATGGAGGAAGCGCTGACCGCTTTTATCGCTGTCGAGACTTATGATGAAGAGAATCCTGATAAAACAGCAGAGAATGCAGCGGATGAGATCAGAAGAATGGCAGAGAATGTGAAAACAGAACGTATAATGCTCTACCCTTATGCGCATCTCAGTTCGGAACTGGCAAAGCCGGATGTTGCGGTCGATCTTCTGAAGAAACTTGAAGAAAGACTGTCTCATGATTATGAAGTGAAAAGAGCACCGTTTGGATGGTACAAAGCCTTTAAGATCAGTTGCAAAGGGCACCCGCTCTCCGAACTTTCGAGAACGATACGGATCGGAAAGGAGAAAGAAATCGTATCAGAAGCTCTGAAATCAGAAGAGAAAGCAGTTTCGCACTGGCACATTCTTACAGAGGATGGAGAACTGCTGCCCATCGAGAAGTTCGATTTTTCAGAGCACCGGAATCTAAGAAAATTCATGGAGTATGAAACCGCAAAGAGCAGGGCAGTGGATAAGATTCCTCCGCATGTCGAACTGATGAGGCGGCTCGAGATTGCGGATTATGAGCCTGGCTCGGATTCCGGCAATATGCGCTTTTATCCGAAAGGAACCCTCATAAAGAGGCTTCTTGAGGATCACGTGCTGAATACCGTTGCAAAGAGTGGCGCTGTCGAGGTCGAGACTCCGGTCATGTACGATATGAACCATCCGACGCTGAAGAAGTATCTTGACAGGTTTCCGGCAAGGCAGTATTCGATAGAATCAGACAAAAGATCATTCTTCTTAAGATTTGCAGCATGTTTCGGACAGTTTTTGATGAATCACGACATGACCATATCGCATCGAAATCTTCCTCTGAAGATGATTGAGATGACCAGATACAGTTTCCGCAGGGAACAGCACGGCGAACTGGTGGGTCTCAGGCGGCTGCGTGCATTCACGATGCCTGATATGCATACGCTATGTGGCGATATGGATCATGCGATTGAGGAATACAAGGATCAGTATGCGCTGTGCATGGGCATGTTAGATGATATCGGACTGGATGATGATTACGAGGTTGCCATACGATTCACACGTGATTTTTACACAGAGCATCAGGATTTCATCAAAGAACTCGTTAAAATAGTTAACAAACCAGTGCTGATCGAACTCTGGGATTCCAGATTCTTTTATTTTGTGATCAAGTTTGAATTCAACTATATCGATGCGATGAACAAGGCGAGCGCGCTTTCAACGGTTCAGATCGATGTCGAGAATGCAGAACGGTATGACATCAAATATACCGATAAAAATGGGGATGAAAAGCGTCCGACCATCCTCCACTGCTCTCCTAGCGGGGCTATCGAACGATGCATGTACGCACTGCTCGAAAAGGCGTACCTCACATCGAAGGAAGGAGGAATACCAACGCTTCCGACATGGCTCTCTCCAACACAGGTTCGGCTGATACCGGTAGCAGATCGTCATCTCGAATACGCGAAAGGTGTCGCTCATGCACTCCCTGATCTCCGGGTTGATATCGATGATCGCGAGGAGACCGTTGGAAAGAGAGTACGCGCTGCTGGCAGGGAATGGATCCCATACATTGTCATAATCGGAGATAAGGAACTTGGGAGCGGTATTCTGAGTGTGACCATCCGTTCCGAATCGAAGAAGGTGGAAGAGACCGCCCGGAAACTGCGTGACAGAATCATGGCAGAGATTACAGATATGCCGTATCGCGGTCTCAATCTCCCGATGCTCTTATCACAGCGACCGGTCTTCTTCGGCTAAATTGATATATCATAATGCACATAGGAGGTTATGATGGTCAGGGATCAGTACAAGCATGAACTGGAAGAACTTAAAAGAAAGATCATAGAACTGGGCAGCAAGGTTGATGCGATCATCGATGATGCGGTTGTATCGCTCAAGAATCATGATATGGCACTTGCTCAATCGGTGATCGATAGGGACAGCGGGGTGGATGATCTTGCATGCGATATCGAAAAGGCATGTCTGCGGCTGATTGCACTCCAGCAGCCGATGGCAGTTGATCTGAGGACGATAGCAACCGCACTTAAGATACAGATCGATCTTGAGCGGATGAGTGATCTTGCTGTTGACATCGCAAGGATCACTACATACACAAAGGGTGAGCCGCACGTAAAACCCTTGATCGATGTCCCGCGCATGTCTGATATGGTACGGGAGATGCTGAACTCTGCAATCCAGTCATTTCATGACTCGGATAGTGATCTTGCTTATGCGACAGCAGAACACGATGATCTTGTCGATGGATTGTATGATCAGGTGCGAAGGGAGTTATTGACATACCTTGTGGAGGATCCGAAGAAACTCACCAACATCTCAAACCTGCTCTTTGTATCGAAGTATCTCGAGCGCATCGGGGATCATGCTGTTAACCTCTGCGAGAGCGTGATCTATATGGTGACAGGCGAGCGGGTGCATCTGAACTGATAACGAGATGGTATCATGGGAAAAAACACATTCACCATAATTGGCGTGATAGTAGGCATCATATTTGGTATAAATGCAGTATCGGTGCTCATTGGATTTATATACGGATCAATTGGACTCTTGAGCATGATCGGATCCAGTTCCGGAATTGGGTTGATCATATCGATAGTTATAGCTGCGATTCTCATCATCAAGATTCGAATTATCAGCAGTTTGATCACAGGAGCACTTATCGGCATCGTACTGAATCTGATTGTGAACGCGATGTATGGTACGGACATAATCACACTACTCCTCGGGTAATGGAACGACTGGATATAATCGTGCCAGTAGCGTCGTATGAGCCGCTATCAGTGCTTAAGAAATCAGTAGATTGCATATTAGATCTGGAAAAGGGAGATCTGGATCTCCGGATCATCTATGTTCTCGATATCAGAGATGAAGACGACAGTCGCCTGAACTTCCTTGAGGAGATGCCATTTAGCGTGATTGCGCGTACTGATAACAGAGGTCGGCGCGCTGGCGCGATCAACGACGCTCTTGATGTTTATGAAGAAATGCCTGATTACATAGCGCTCTTCGATGTGGATAGCCGTCCTGACCGGAACTTTCTGGTTGAATGCGTTGGTGCATTACGATCGAATCAGGATGCGGTCATCGCAAGTAGCGCGCGTTTCATAACGAATGCGGATGAAAATTTAGTAACCAGGACAATTAGTGCTGAATATTTCTTTTTTTCTGATGTTTATCGAATATTCAAGAAATTAGATGGGTTTAACCAGTTCAATGGTCTGATCGGCGTTCTGAATACAGGAATTGTGGAACAATTGAAATTGAACGAATCAGTATCATGCGAGGATCTCGATTTCACCCAGAAGATCTATCTTTCGGGTTTTACCGGTGTTTTCACGCCAGAGACGATGGTCGGTGAGCAGGCACCATCCGGTATCAGAGATCTGTTCAACCAGCGGGTCAGGTGGCTCACTGGCGCATGTCAGGGGCTGCGCACATACATGCCATCGTTTGTAACATCGGAGATTCCGATATCAAGAAAACTGGCATGGTTTTTGTCGCTGTCCATACCTTTTGTTGCGTTCATCGGCACGCCGTTCGTGCCCATGTATGGCTTGCGATTGTGGCGTGCGTACGGTATGCGCAGTGCGATTATTCAGACATTCGGACTCGCCGCACATCTCTGGCTGATCACGCTATGCGGGATTGTTGCACTGGCAAAACAAGTTTTTGGGGGAGGTGTCGAATGGAAGGAGTCCAGAAGGAGTGAGGTTTGAGTTTTTTTTTCGGCTCTTTGGCAATTCCCGTGAAATCGATCTCCACGACAAATCAAGTAAATAAGGAATATCCCTCGATATTAGTGATTTTACTACTTTCTGATTACTATAGACTCTTTTAGTTCTATTAACCGCGGATTCACGCAGATAAACGCAGATATCCTGTTAACAAATCTGCGTTCATCTGCGTTTATCAGCGGTTCATTATATTTTCAACTGACCGGAAGAACTCTGCAAAACCGATATCGAGCGGCTGAATAGATGGTTAATCTGATAGAGCTCGGGTTCACTGTCACGGAAGATACCAGAGAGCCTTATTTCATAGTACAATCTCTCGGATCTACCATCGAATGAGCACTTCCAATCGATCAAGAGCGTAAGCTTGGTCTTCTTATGATTCATGCGGTGAAAGTCGCACGCACGGTTCTTAGACGAGGAGGCGCGAGTAATCGCGTCTTCTTAGCCTGCCCATAGCCTGAAAAAGTACTCACTCAACAAGGTGTTGGTATCTGTGTAAAACTACAAGATCGTACAGATTTGCACAATGTTCAAAAAGATGGGGTGCCGAGTTGAATAAAAACCCGGCTTCTCCCTTTTTAAGAACCCTCAGATCATCTTTCTGACATACTCAATACGTCCTTTTTGCCAGTCATCCCATGCCGGCGCGCACTCGCTCAGTGTTTTCGTAATCTCTTCTACAAGTTCTGCTGGTATTCCGACCACGAGTTCGTCATCTGCAAGCCCTGCGTTCTTTGCTGCGCCATCGCATCCGATTGAAACATTGATATTACCTGAGATATATGGGTAGCCTGTTGCATCTGCACACGTCGATTGTATGCCAGCAAAGTTCGAGGTTATCCGTCCGCCGTGCCGGTATATGATGGATTGGACGATTCGCCTTGCTGCAAGCACGCCAGCCATGACCACGATCACATCGGGTTTTGCTCCATCTGGCTCCGTCGGTGCCTTATCGAGCGGCGCGACGATGGTGGCAATCGCCGATCCGGGTGCTGGTCTCGGCATCTGATCGACCACGCGCTTGGCAACGCCGAGCGAGATCTCCTTGTTCAGTTTATAATGGTACAAAGCGCCTGTTTTGAGATTTGGACCGTAATCGATCAGTCCGATGGCTGCCGCGCCGCCCTTGCAGGCGTGTTTGTCTGCGGTGGCGAGGCTTACGGTTCCTTTAAATCTGGCATCCTGGAGCATCTGACAGTACCGCCGTGGCTTCTCGATCTCTGTCAATTCCCCGGGAATATCCTCCTGTCTCTTTATAAGTGAGACTGCTATTGGTTTACCTTTCAATCCCAAAAGGTGTACAAGTTTATCTGACATTTCTGCATAATCCATGCGAAAACCTCCTATGTGGATAGATGTTGATTTCAATCCCTTTCTGGATATAACTATTGTTGAAGATGAGACTGTCAACTCAACGTTGGTGTTCCAATAATCCATTATATGTCGTATCAGTAGCTATAATACGACAGAACAACAATCCTAATTCGAACATCCTCAAATAAACTTAAGACAGGTTGGTAGAGCAGTGAAATGGCTGAATAAAATCATTGGAAAACAGAACCAGCAAAAACCTCATACGATCGCTACGATTGCTTTTTACGAACTTGAGGACTGGGTTGCAAACGAATCAAAAGTGGAACTTGATGAGTTCTTTGGATCCGCTGCGCAGATATTCGCAGAAATTAAGAGAACAAAAGAGCAACTGGTGCGTGACATCAACACTCTCGAGACCGCCGCAGAGCCACCAGAGGTACCAGCCCGTGCATCGAGGGTGGGACTTGCCGCTCGTGATAACATTATAAAACAAATCAATACACTGATCGATAGGATCGGCATTCCGACGATGGATTACTCTGATATCATGAATTTCTGCAGATCTGCCGATGATTATCTCGAAACCACGCTTGAAAAATCATTGAAAAGCCATCATCAGGCTAAATATCTGTTTCCAAAGGAGGTTGGAACGGTGATTTCTGATATTAGCCGTATAAAAAAATCATTAACAAAACTTAAAGGTTTGCTTGATGGAAAGGATACGGAAATAAGGAATTTTGATGAAATTTCGGGAGATATACAGCTCATAAAAGATATAAAAGGCGATCTTATTCGATATGATTCGGAAATTAATGATGTAAGTTCGAAAATGAGCGATATCCAACATAAAATCAACGATTGTACTGCCAGACTGGAACAATTGTCTCTTAGCAAGGAGTGGAGTTCTTTTGTTGAACTTGAGAGTGAATTGAAACAAACAGAGAAGGAGAGGGACAATATCGAAACCAGTGTCATGGAACTGTTCATGCCGCTTGGTAAGGCGCTCAACCGCATGAAAAAGCAGAGCACAAGCGGAAGGCACACACTTTCAAAAAAGCAGATGGAATTGCTGGATGACTGTCTTAAAAACCCGATTTCAGCGGACGCAGCCGATATCAATGATTTTTTGACAGAGATGTGCAGATTGGTCGAGAGCGGCACGCTTGGACTCAAGGATAAGAAACGTGATAAGATCATTGATCAGATAAAACATATAATAGAGTCGTTTGCATCAAAAAAAGATGGATATGAAAATTTAAGTTCCCATATCAGTGATATCGAGCATCAAATTTCTGATTTGACCATATCGGAAACAAAAACCACGCTCGAAAAGCAACTTGCCGAAAACACCAGGAAATTCGCACAGCTTGAGGATAGACTCGGAAATCTGAAGGAAGAATTGAAGATATGGAGTGAAGAACTTGAAAATCAAAAAAAGAATCTTTCTGATGAGATAAATTCAATCAAACCGGTGCGGATCGTATTCGATTGATACAGATTCATGGGATGGTAATATTCCCGGATCGCTGGCTGAGATTCGAGACCATGCCGGTGTCGTCGCGTACTGAAAGGTCTATCTCAATGTTCTGA
>JAYEGV010000175.1:3207-7237 GCA_034659235.1 Methanobacteriota archaeon | reverse complement strand
GGCTGCAACTCGCCCTCATGAAGCTGGAATCCGTAGTAATCGCGTTTCAACACAGCGCGGTGAATACGTCCCTGCTCCTTGCACACACCGCCCGTCAAACCATCTGAGTGAGGTTTGGATGAGGGTCCTCCTTATGGGGGATTCGAATCTGGGCTTCGCAAGGAGGGTTAAGTCGTAACAAGGTAGCCGTAGGGGAATCTGCGGCTGGATCACCTCCTAATAATTGTGCACAAAATTGTGCACACAATCGTCACTGCCGATCGGAGACCAAAGAACATCAGGACCACCAACACGTTTTTAATTTCTTACATCGTATCAGCAAAGGATGAAAGAGGAATACATAACCTACCAGAAGGCTGGTGCAGACACTGGAAAGGTAGATATTGCCTTAAAAAGTATCGTAGAACTTGCCAGATCAACTTTTAACTTCAGAGATATCATCGGAAAACCTGTAATCTCCATAGGGCATTTCTCCGGAGTCATAGATATAGGAGATGGCAGAGCATTGGCGATAAAAACCGATGGTGTCGGAACAAAGGTCTTCATCGCGCAAGAAATGGAACGATACGACACAGTCGGAATCGACTGTGTTGCCATGAACGTAAACGACATCCTCTGTGTTGGGGCTCTACCGATTTCGCTTGTGGATTACATAGCAGTTCAGGACCCTGACCCTGATCTTCTTGAGGATATCGTAAAGGGCATAGTGGAAGGCTGCAGGCGCGCAGAGATAACGCTCTCAGGTGGAGAGACAGCGATTATGCCAGAGATGATCAGAGGGGCGAGAGAGAACCGGGGTTTTGATCTGGTCGGGATGGGTGTCGGTATTGTTCAGAAGGATAAGATTATCACAGGAGATACAATCGAAGAAGGAGACAAGATACTCGGTCTTGCGAGTTCTGGAATTCACAGCAACGGAATGACGCTTGCAAGAAGAGTTCTTCTGGATAAGTTTGGCGTGAACGATTATATCGATGAACTTGGTAGGTCGCTTGGCGAAGAACTGCTTGAACCAACGAAGATCTATGTAAAAGAGATCAGAGAGATGCTTAAGGCAGGTTTGAATCTAAAATCGCTTGCCCATATAACAGGCGATGGTTTCTTAAATCTCAGAAGAGTCAGCAAGGATTACGGATTTAAGATCGATAATTTGCCTGAAACACCTCCTATTTTTGACTTGATCCAGAAGCAGGGACCTGTGAGCGTGGAAGAGATGTATCGGGTTTACAACATGGGAATTGGTTTCTGTATTGTTCTCCCTGGGGCTGAGGTCGATTACGCGATGCAGATCGCAGAAAAACATGGTACGGACTGTCAGGTGATAGGCAGCACATTCAAAGACCCTGATAAGACTGTGATTCTCGAGAGGGAACGTCTGCGAAGCGTTGGTGCATGTTTTGTGAGATATTAGGAGTCTGAAGCGTTTGGCACCGGACTTCGAATCCAGCATCAATACCAGAAAGAGTTTACAACCCCTTCCTGCCCAAAACTTTAGATATAAACCGTTTATACATTACATATCAATGATCTCCAATTCTTCCAGTGAAACTGTGATTCAGAAGATAGACGATTTGCTGCTACATCTTGGAGATGATCTGCACGACCGTCATGTCACATTCAGAGAAGACCTGAAAAAAATAGCGAAAGATCTTGTAGATATAACACTCTGGATGGAAGAGGGTAATGGAAAGGTGGTGAGCGAGACTTTAACGCTGCCCTATCTTATATTTGAACCGGACACGGATCGGTACAACAAACTGATAGAATATATAGCGGTCTGTCTGAATATAAGAGGGGAAACTCTTGGAATAAGGCAGGTCGGGATAGAGACCACTGCAAGAATAGATACGGATCGACTCTTGAGCGATGTAAAGGAGTATTTCGAGAGGGAATTTTTTATCACACTACTCGATGCAAACCTCGGAAAGCCAATAACATGGCAGAAAGGAAAGATCGAACAAAAAGAGGTCAGAGTAGGACAGATCAGGTCGGGACGGTACGATCAGGGCAGATCGATAGGGCTGGTTGTCACAGGAACTGACATTAAGACGGTTGCTCTTGAGAGTGGTAATGTCGTGTACCGGAAGGAGATTGCTATCGAGGGGGGAGGATCGCTCGATGAGATGCTTGGGGAGTGTATCACCGGGGCAGCTCTGGAGGTTGGCATCACCCGTGTTGGGGACGAGGATATCTATATTGGGGTTCCCGGACCTGTGGATCCTTACGGGAATATCGTAAGGATACCAGAGATGAAAGGAGTAACCAGAGAGTCGCTTGAGAAATTACAAAAGAAGTATCCAAAGATCAGGTTCATCAACGATGCCAATGTGGAGGCGGTCTATCATAGAACCGTCTGGGCAGGCGATATCGCCATCAATCAGCCGACAGTGGTGCTTGTCCTGCGAAAGGGCATCGGATTTGCAATTCTTGTAGAGGGGCAGTCATTGTCATGGATTGGAGCACCGATGGAGACTCATTTCAGGGTGAACTTCTCGAGATGCGCGCCGATCTGCAGCTGCGGCATGAGAGGATGTCTCGAACTTCCAGCCAGATGGGTGGTGGACAGATTCCTGGATCTGATGATAGAGAATCAGATCGAACTCCCATCTGATTTTGCAAAGAAGGTGGGAGATGCAGGTGAAGATAGAGATCTGCTGGCAGCAGATGTTGGCGCATTCATGAAACAAAAGGGTGAGATACAGAAGATTGCAGCGGAGGTATTCACAGAGTATGGAGAGAATCTCTCGATTCTCTTTGGGGAACTGGCACGACTGATGGATGTTTCAGGCTTCTGGGTCGCACTCAGTGGCGGTATGGTGGAGCAGCATGAAGAGAAAGGGGCGATCATTCAGGGTATCGCAAGAGGGATAGACGATAGATTTCCAGGACTTAAGATAGAGATATTGAGTAGGATAAAGGAGGCTATGGAAAGAGAAGAGACGACCCGATACGAGCGTATTCCCGGAAGGTGGCAGGGTGCGACAGGTGCGGCTCTCTGTGCACTGCAGGACAAACAGATGAAGATGAGGATAGAGCCAGGTACGAAATTGATGATAAAGGAGGCAGAAGAGATTGCGCTCACTGAAATAGCCGAGATATTCAGGACCGGTAGAAAATTATCCTCTCAGACCGTCATCGGTGTTGCTGGAACTTCCGGAGGAGGTAAGACGTACTTTGCCAGACTCCTGAAGAGCGGGCTTGAGGAACCTGGAAGAGAAAGCCTGAATGGGTTGAAAGTAGAACTGATAACGATGGATAATTACTTAATACCAAAAGATAGACGAGAAATGGGTGGGATCCGAGCAAAATATTCTTTAGAACGTTTATGGAAGGATATAATGGCTATAAATGACAGAAATGCTATTGGTCATCCTGTATTTGATCAGGTCTCCCGCGTGAGATACAGCAAACTTGGACGATTTCTCGATGAAAAATCTGCTGTGCTTGGCAATCGTTTGTCTGAGAAGAATACCGAACTCTTCCGCAAGATAAATCGTTTTACTGAATGGTCTGGTGAGGCAGAGATAAAATTAAAACCAGATAAGGACACCATCGTCATCATCGATGGTATTCTGGCGCTGGACAATCCAACGATCAATAAACTGTACTATGATCGCTGCATATTCATACATGCGCCGTGGATATGGAGGCTCTGCGCTGCAATCTCCAGAGCACAGAAGGAACAATGGTACAAGGGCGCGGATACCGCAGATATCATCGAGAAATTTGTATTCAAACGTCCGGAAGAGGAGGCGATAATAAACGTCACCTATCTGGATGCGGATCTGATGATAGAGAACGATTTTTACGAGAAGATGGTGGATGCTGATTTAAAAGATATTTTGGGCGAGATATATCCCCGCCTGGGCAGAGATTTACATGCTCAATATTTTATTATTTATGCGATCATGAAAGATCACGGCTATGATGCGAGGAAGCTCTTTTGTGAGAAACTTCATGAGATAGACGAGCTGATTGCGGCAAGCAGGATAGAGGACATGTATGAAGAGGGCGCGGGAGTGAGATTGGA
>JAYEGV010000175.1:0-3107 GCA_034659235.1 Methanobacteriota archaeon | reverse complement strand
CCATTGAAGGTCACATTCTCGTTCACCAAAGCAGTTTGGTCCGCGCCTGCATCCGCTACCGGAGACTCATTGGGGACAGCAAAATAGTTCAGAGCAGCATAAGCATCTACTATTCCCCAGCCATATTCCGGATCCCAGCCAGTATCCCCTTTATCTTCTGCTGTGGATTCTAAAGCCTCTCTGACATTATCAGGACCTGTGACTCCATTAGCTATTAATAAAGCTGCGACACCGGAAACATGTGGTGCTGCCATTGACGTGCCCTGGAAGAACCAGTATCCAAAGTCTCGGGGATTCTTGGTGTTGGGATTGAAAGTGTTTTGTAGAACTCCATCTCCATAACCATCACCGTTTTGATCCACACTTGTATTGCCACCAGGCGCAGTTATGTCCACATATTGCCTTATAGTAGAGTTATTAGTAACGCTGTAATAACTGGAATAAGATGCACGTGTTTCATCATATCTGGTGGCTCCGACCGCAATAACATAGGCATCATAGGCTGCAGGACAACTATAACTATTGCTTCCACTATTACCTGATGATGCGATGATAGTTACTCCTTTACCATAAGCATAGACAAGAGCCTCTTCTACAGTCTTTGATGGAAAAGGTCCGCCAAGACTCATGCTGATAACTTTAGCACCTTTGTCAGCAGCCCAACGGATTCCTTCAGCCACATCCGCGTATGAACCACTGCCGTCTTGATTTAGAACCTTAACCGGCATAATTTCAGCATTGAAAGCTACTCCGGCGACTCCAATGTTGTTATTGGTGCGCTGGGCAACAGTCCCGGCAACATGCGTACCATGTGAATTATCGTCATTGGGATGCTCGTCATTGTTTACAAAATCATAGCCAGCTACAAAATGAGTCCCTGCTAAATCCGGGGCTTGCTTATACTGCTTATAATTTTCATACGCTATACCCGTATCAATGATCGCTACGATGACACCGGTTCCTGTTGATATGTCCCATGCATCCTCCATATTAATTCCACCATATTCAGCATTGTCAAGATGCCATTGCAGAGGATAATAGTGATCATTCGGAACCATCAACGCATGAGCGATGTAGTTCGGCTCAGCATATTCGATATTGGGATTTCTGCTATATGCCTCTACCATCTGAGTTACAGTTTTTCCCTTTGGAACATTTAATCGCATAAAATGCGCATCAGCACGTTTTATGGATGTTCCGTGTCTGAGGTTGATCTCGTCTATCTTCTTTTTCCCGACCCCGGGTTTGAACTTGACGATGATCTCATCCGGAACATATTCATCACCAGCAACTGCAGAAAGTTCTTTTTCAAATATCTTCAAACCATCATCAGTTTTATCTGGTTTTGCATTTCTATCCGCGCCTGCCAATGCAACTGTCACCGACATCAGCATCAGCAGTATCATTACGATTCCTATTATTCTTTTCATAGTGTGTTACCTCCATACATCGATTGCAATACTTGCACATATCAACCAGTATTCCATACTATAAAAACTTCACTGTACCCAAATCACAAACGATTTGCCATCATCATAATGGTTAACATGTTAAATCCACACAAAGTTGCCATCAACGATCTCTCAGTTTATGGATGTGCTGCAGCAGCAATTTCGCGCAGACCTACCCCTTCGCAACCCCGATCGGCATGACCTGCGCGACCTTGCACGCAACTCCAAGCTGATGTACGACATCGACGACCTCATCGCTTGGTTTATACACTGCTGGCGCCTCTTCAGCCAGCACGCTCGGATGCGTAGCCTTAACAGTGATACCCATTGCAAGAAGTTCTTTTTCAATGTCTTCTCCCCTGTACTTTCTTTTTGCCGCCTTTCTGCTTCCCATTCTTCCTGCACCGTGACACGCGCTTCCGAATGTAAGTTCCATCGCGCGCTTCATGCCGCAGAGAATATATGAGGGCGTGCCCATGCTTCCGGGAATCAGTACAGGCTGACCAACGCTTCTGTACGCTCTTGGGACATCGGGATGCCCTGCCGGGAACGCACGGGTGGCTCCTTTCCGGTGCACATACACCATTTTCGCTCTGCCATCGATTACGTGTTCCTCGAGTTTTGCGACATTGTGCGCCACATCGTATACGAGATCCATTGTGATATCCTCCCCAAAGAACCGATGAAACGTCTCCCGAACCCAGTGGGTGATCATCTGCCTGTTTGCCCATGCATAGTTTGCGCCTGCGCACATCGCTGTGAAGTATTCCCTCCCTTCCGTTGACTGCACAGGTGCACATGCAAGCTGACGGTCCACGAGTTCGATCCCGTACTTCTTTGCCGCTTTCTCAAGCACTCGTAAGTGGTCGGTGCAGATCTGATGCCCTGCACCCCTTGAGCCGCAGTGGATCATAACAGTGATATCGCCTTTATGGATGCCAAACGCATCTGCGATTTCAGAATCATAGATCTCACGAACGCACTGCACCTCAAGAAAATGGTTTCCACTCCCAAGCGTTCCAAGTTGTGGTTTTCCTCGCTTCATCACCTTTTCGCTCACCTTCAGATCTCCTGGAAGTTCGATTCTCCCATTCTCTTCGCAGTGCTCGAGATCCTCGCTCACACCACAACCACGATCGACCGCCCATTTCGCGCCATCACAGAAGACATCACGCAACTCGGAATCAGATACCCGCAATTTGCTCTTTGCGCCAACACCGGTCGGGACCTTATGAAAGAGCGCATCGATCAACTCCCTGATCTTCGGGCGAACATCTTCTTCGGTCAGGTCTGTCCGGATGACCCGGACGCCGCAGTTTATGTCAAAACCCACCCCACCAGGACTGATCACGCCCTCCTCTGCATCCAGCGCAGCGACCCCTCCGATCGGAAACCCGTATCCGGGATGCGCATCCGGCATCGCCATCGAGTACTTCTGAATACCAGGGAGGGTTGCGACATTTGCTGTCTGCTTCAAGGTCTCGCTCTCCAGCCCCTCAAGGAGTCTCCTGGATAAAAATAACCTGCCCGGAACCCGCATCTTATCCATGTAATCCATCGGGATGTCCCAGATGTAGTCTGTGACTCTGGTCAGTTCTGGCATCTCTCTTTTTTGTTGCATGATCGATCACTTCTTTTTACTTGTCCAGGTAGGTT
>JAYEGV010000174.1:0-7259 GCA_034659235.1 Methanobacteriota archaeon | reverse complement strand
TACTTTGATTTTGCCCATGAGAAAATGCAGATAATTTTAAAAGTCGAATTGAAGTATGCTTCTTTGTGGGAGAAGTTTAAAAAATGTAGGAAATTTTCTAAAACGTGAGTTGTTACAAAACATCAAAACCAGAAATTATCCGGTATGATGTTCCATAATTAAATTGTTATGACACTGCATTCGATACAATCGATATATTTAAATGACATTGCATAGAACATTGGTCATTCACACCTCATTGCAAGCGGGGGTAGCCAAGCGGACAACGGCGGTAGACTCAAGATCTATTCTCGCAGGAGTTCAAGGGTTCGAATCCCTTCCCCCGCATTCATTGTAATATCGATCCATAATCTCCACGATATTCCTGACATCACAATCGATCTTATTTTTTGCAAGCTCACGCCTGAACTGGAGTTCGCAACTCGGACAGGTGGTAACAACCACATCCGGATTGATTTTGCGAATATCTGCAAGTTTTCGATCAAATATCCTATCAGAGATATCAGAATGCAAAAAACTGTACGCACCGGCCCCACCGCAGCATCCATCCGCAAGTTCGACAGAATCAGATACGATTCTCTTCAATAGCTCGCCCCCCTTGACACCAGTAGCATCAAGATGGCAGGGATTATGATATGCTGCACGGATATCCAGTTTCTTTCCTGCAAACATACTATCATCAGCAAACTTTACAAGGAACTCACCGATGTCATAAGTGATTGATGACATTCTCGCTGCGGCACCCCCGAGTTCATCGTCTGCAAGCAGTTCCCCGAATCGTTTGAGCATCATGGTGCAGGATGCACATGCGGTAACGATGGCATCATATTTCTTATCTGAAAATGCGATGACATTCGCTTTTGCAGTCTCTTTTACCAGATCGTACATTCCTTCTTCAATCATCGGAAGCCCGCAGCACTGCTGCTCCGGAACAAAGACATTAAATCCACTCGTTGTGAGTACTCTAACCATCGAATCAAAGACATCGTAATCAAGAATCGTGGACGCACATCCCACGAATACCGCGACATTCGGTGCATCCGGACTCTGCATAAAATCTTCGAATACCAGCGGTTTCTTCCTGAGTTTCGGAAGATTCCTTCCAAACATGATTCTTGTCGCAGGGCTTGTGATTCTCCCAACGAACCGCGCATACCTCCCGAATCGGGTGTAATCAGATGCCCATACACGCATCATCTTTTTGGTATACACCGATGGATTCTTCTGGGAAAAAAGCAGTTCTCCAACGCTTGCATGGCTCGGGCATCTGGTTGCACACCTGAGGCAGCCGAGACACATATTTAGCATCTGTTGCGCATGACGTGACTCATCCGGTGTGGGGTTTTCAAGATTTCTGAATCTGGTGAGTTGCAAAAAGCATCTTGAACCGGATTCCCCTTTCAACGTGGTCGATATCGGGCAGACCGATTTGCAGTATCCGCAATTGATGCATCGTTTTTCAAATTTATTTACATATTCGGTTGGATATTTTATATCCTCTGTGATATGTCTATCACTGAACATGACATCAGGATTCAGGACATCATCAGGGTCGAATATCTCCTTGATCTGCCGCATATAGTCATATATCTGCTTTCCCCACTCCTTCTCAAGAAACATCGTCCTGAGACGCCCCATTCCGTGCTCCCCGGTCATGGTGCCGTTGTATTTGAATACTGTTTCATAGACTCTGTTTACCAGTTCCGGGAGCATATCGATGTTCTTCTGATCGTTCAGACTCAGCATCGGTCTGATGTGCAGATTCCCTGACCCAGCGTGCCCGTAGATTGCAGCTATTATGTTATATTCTTCGAATATCCTATGCAGATCACCTATCAGTGGAGCAAGATCAGACACAGCAACAGCAACATCGTCGATGAACGCATCAGGCTTGATATTCTCATCGTAGTTTGTCAGGGTCGGAACAAGCGCTTTTCTGACAGCCCATATCCTTTCCTGCACTTTTTCATCCTCTGACTCAGAAAAAATCCCATATATGTCATATTTCTCCTTGATCAGTCTCTCGAGATCGCCTATTCTTGATCTTCGATCATCTCCCTCGAATTCGACGAAGAGCGCACATGCATTCGCTGGAATGTCCATGTCATGCTCTGACCGCACAATGTTAAGAGATATCGAATCCATCATCTCGATCTTTACCGGATCGAGTGTTCTGAGATGCTGCACAGCATCGCCAGCATCATATGGATTCCTGAAATAGATCGCACAAATCGACGTTCCGGATATGATCGGAAGGACTTTCAGCCGCATTCCTGTGAAGATACCGAGCGTCCCGACACTTCCGGACATCAGATGTGCAATCATGTCGCCGATTCTTTCATAGTCAAGCAAGGCTCTGATATTGTAACCACTCGCAGTTTTTATGCCCTTCTTTGATTCAAGACGTGCAATAACATCCTCATCACTGAGCAGCCTCTCCTTCAGTGCAGAGAGTCCTCCGGATATCCTGTCAGGAATGGTTTTTTCGAGAGCGGTGTCGATGATCTCGCCTTCAGCCGATACAAACTCCACATCAGTCACATAGTGATCGATGGTGCCGTATTTCACAGCCCTCGCCCCGCTCGCTTTTGTGCCGAGATTGCCGCCGATCATGCAGATCTCGGAACTTGACGGATCCGATGGAAGAAATAATCCCTTTTCTTTAAGATATGCCTGAAGGGAATCGACTATGACGCCTGGCTGCACATCCACGAAGAACTCACCATCCTTCTCATGGATGCCAGTGATGTTATTCATATTCCTTGAGAGATCCAGAATGATTCCCTCGCCAAGACAGCTTCCCGCGAGATTGGTTCCTGCTGCCCTTGCTGTTACCGGAATTCCGAGTTCCTTTGCGACCTTCACGCACAGAGTGACATCGGATGCATCGACCGGGCAGACAATAGCGGATGGCATGATCTGGTAGATGCTCGCGTCGGTTGAATAGCAGTACAGCGTTGGAGTATCGGTGTATACCTCGCCTCTAAAATTCCTGAGTGCTTTTTTGATGCGGTTCATCTCATATCCTCCAGATCATAAGCAACGTATCCATGATCCCTGAATTCTTCTTTGCCAGCGATCTTTCTGGCGATTATTCCATAGTACTCCTTTCTATTCCTCTTCCGCCATTCCATCAACCCTGCCTTTGCAACCAGTGATTCCAGCACTTTTTCTGTCTCGTGTTTTAGAAGGTTCTTCCATTTCACCTCGCAAAAAAAGATCTCATCGGTTTTCTCGTTCAATGCTATGATATCGATCTCTGCCTCCTTGTGCCACCACTTCCCGATGGATGTTGGGATTATGGGCAGGGGAATCTGATTCTTTCGGATCAGTTCTTCGCACAAAAACTCAAATCTAAATCCCATATAGGCTGGAAAGTCGTTTTTGATCTTTGAAAGGAGTGCTTCATAATTTTCAGCCTCTACATCATCTCGGTTTGGATAGAGGAATCTGAACCAGAATGCAAATAACGGATCCTCGATGACATAAATACCCCTCTTCCTTCTGCCGATTGGAAGGATGTGTCTGAGAATACGTGTATCCTCAAGAACATGCAGATATTTGGAGGTGTTTCCTTTTTCAAGACCTGTGTATGTCGAAACCCGCGCAAGGGCGTTGTATCCCCGAGCTATTGCTTTGAGAATCAAAAAATAATTCTTCGGCTCTCTGAATTCTTCTCTTAACAGAAATTCAGGCTCAAGATTTAAGAATTCTCCTTTTTTCAGCATTCTTTCCATGATATTTTCAAAAAACGTCAGACTCCCATCAAACTTTTCGAGATACGCAGGAACCCCTCCGACCACGCCATAGACCATGCAGAGGTCTTCTGTATTATATTCGGGTAAAAACTTATCTAAATACTTAAAATCAATCTCGATAACCTTCCACTGCCCGGTTCTCCGCCCATAGAGTGGAGAGCGGTACCCAAGCACTTCGGTCTCTATCATTCCAACGCTTGAGCCGGTAAGTATGAGCATCACATCCCTTCCTGAGAGATTTTCATCCCATATCTTCTGAAAAACCGATGTTACACCTCTGTTGAGTTCGATCAGATATGGAAACTCATCAAGAATGAAAATAATCCTTTCATCTCTATTATAAAATTCAAAAAAAAAACATTTGAAAAGTTCAATCCAGTTATTGACCTCCAGCCGTTCGAATGTAGGCATTCTTAGAAAGACTGACATCTTCTTCTTCATCTGATTTATATTCTCTCGTTCACTATCCTTTGTGCAGAGAAAGTAGATGCCTGGCTTATTTTGCGAAAAGTTTAAAAGAAGTCTGGTTTTTCCGATCCTGTGCCTGCCATAGATGACAAGAAATTCAGGGCTCGCGGCAGCATACCGGTCTTCCAGAAAAACCATCTCTGAGTCACGGTCGATGAACCGTCGCTCTATAAGTTGTTGCATAAGTATCATACTTTACTGACAACTTATAATCATTTTGATTGAGATTCCTGGTTTTTGAGCTCTTCGCTGTTTTGTATGTGTTGTAAGGGAGCTCACAGTATATAATTTACCAATAATTCCCACAACAAACCACAGAGACGCGGAAGAGGACATGGAGGATTGTAATATTCTTAATTTAATTACGACTCCTCAACGACAGTTTAGAAGCGCAGCACCGTTGCACAGAAAGAGGAAGAGTTTTTTGGGAATCTCGTCAATGTGTCTCTTGAGTCCGCGTAAAAACATACGATTCATCTCTTCGGCGTTTCTTGCGGTTATAATCGCGATCGGTATACCGTTCTCAAGCAATGCTATAAGCATTCTGTACATGTCATCTGCTGGTCTGGGCTCCCCAGCAGGCAGTAGTGTGCCGTCCATATCAAAGGCTGCTGCATGATATGTTTCATCGAGCTGACTATAAGGAGGGGCAGGCGATGGTTCGAGCTTTTCCGCATCATCAGGCGACACAAAATTCAATCGCTTCAGTATCCATCGCGTTCCAGCAGCATTTGATACATTGACCGTTTCATGGCTGTTAAATGTGTTGTTATTGGCTTTATCCGAGCGGTAAACAGAGAAACTACCAGGATATGCGAGAAGTTCGTGGTCATTTCCTCCTTTCTGACCCTGGTCACCGAACTTTGCGATCTTGTTTATAGGAACACCGGTCATCGAAGCGAACCGCCTCAGCGCAGTCCCTTTATGAATAGCCCGCTTTGCGACCAGTATCCCGTAGTCGGTGCAGTTCGCCCTGTATCTGTCAGCAAACCCATCTCTTGCCTCAAGCTGCCTGCTAAACCACGAATAATCGGCTCCATTGTTACAATAAAAGTACAGCAGAATCTGCCGGTCTTTGAGACACAAGGATTGAATCGGACTTATATCTCCGGATATGCCGAATATATGCGACGTTATATCCTTCACATCATCTCTGTTCAACGTTATATCGCTCCAGTCCCGCCCATTCAATTGAGCTGGTGGTAGATATCCCTGCTCGGTCAAGAAGTTCAGGCTCATGGTATCACCTCGAAAATTGATATGAGCGTGTGTGCAGCCCCTAAACCTTCTGAACAATCGCGCTCGATGTTGCGCAGAAGATAACCTAACGAAGGCTCAAAGACATCAGCTCTGAAGTCATCGGTGTGCTTGTATACCTCTTTATCCTTGACGATCTCCCTGAGATGCTTCAGATCGCTGTTCAACGATTCGGGGATGGCACGCGCCTCATCAAATTCAAACCAATCCGGAGTCGGTATATCGAGATAGCTGCATGCGGTCGCAAGTGCATAGTTCCAGTGATAGGTAATCCGCTCATAATACGCGCGGACGTCTTCGGGAGCACCACCATACATGTAGTTCATGAACATATCCGATATAGGAGCCCGATCGAGTGGATAAAATAATTCGTTCACCATTGTCCTCATCTTCTTCAAGTTTGGATTGAAGCTGCTCGTATCCGTATGCCTGCCGATGAAGATTGAACGGTCGAACGTATCGAAGAGCTCTGCGTTAACACCGGCTTCTTGTGCGGCTTCTATCACAACGTCATTCAATTCTGCTCCCCAGAACTTCATGTACACCTGATCTTTTACCTCCCCATCGCCGAAGAACGACATATCATAGACATGCCATGACGGGTCAGCCCAGCAAGATTGCCATTCAATCGAGTACCTTCCCAGGACGTCCACCACCAGAAATACAGACTGCTCAAGGTTTTTGATGTGCTCGAATATCTTCTCAAGGAGCGAGCTGAAATCATTGTCATTGAAATGCGAGAATGGCACGCCTGACGAGAAATATATGTTGAACGGTTTCTCAGGATATTCATCGCGCAGGAAATCGCACTGGCAGGTCGTCACCTTCTCATCATCTTTATATCTATCATTCGCAATCTCCAGCATGTCGGGATTTATATCGAGACCCACATAATACTCAATGCAATCATTATCCAGCAGCTTACAACCAGCTTCCTCGACCGGCGCATCCTCTTTACGTATATTCGATAAGAGATGATACCCATACCCGATACCACATCCAAAATCGAGGATTCTTAACTGCTCTCCTCTTTCTATCAGCCGGTTGACCATCACCCGATAATGGTCCTGGCATATCTTGTCTTCCCAGCGGACCTTTATCGGATCGTATCGAGAACTCCTCATCGGCTGGTCGTAATAGCTTATTGCATCATGTTTATACACTTTATCTTCTTTCGCTCTCATAACTCCCTTTCAAGTCATTACCATGTTAAATAGGTTATCTGCGGAATATTAAGATAAAACTCGATTTTTCTGAAGATACGGAAGCTTTTAAATAAGAGTCTCTGCTTTGAATAAGTGATGGTGAGCAAAGTAGATAAAAAGATACTCGAGATACTTCAGCAGGATGTAAGGACGCCTGTATCCAAGATCGCAAAAGAGGTGGGGTTTAGTGAAAATGGCGTAAGATACAGACTTGAGAAGTTGGAGAACGATGGCTATATCAAGAGTTACTCAATATTGCTAAATCCGAAGAAATTTGGTAAGAAGCTTCTTACTATATTCAATCTGGGAGTAGAACCAAAGGCGATGAGGAGCATATTACCTAAATTGGTAGAGCTGGATGAGTTTATCAAGATATATCAGACCACTGGACAGTTCTCTATCAACGCAATCGGTCTATTTGATGACGAGGAGAGTCTAACCATGTTTATAAATAATAAGCTTTTGTTTGAGTTCCCTATCCAAAATTATACCGTTGAGATAGTGATGAGGAAGGTTAAAGATACCGATTATGAGATATGAAAAAGAGAATATGCTCAATAAGGGGCTTTGC
>JAYEGV010000173.1:0-7374 GCA_034659235.1 Methanobacteriota archaeon | reverse complement strand
CTTTGGCGCTGTTTCCGAATTTCGTTACTTTCCTGATAAAGAATCCTTGGATCCCATCAAGTTCGAGGTGCGTCTGCGCCTGGATCGGAACTCTCTTCATAGGATATACTATGGATATCCTAATATTTAAACATTTGCTTTTTGTCTGGGAACGCGGGGTTTCAAATCGTGGCTGACATATTTCAGGAGAGGATTACATAATGGGTGGTTTGGGATAATTAGGTGAACCTACCAAATATATGATCAGTTTCTTTCGGGGATACTGGTATACGAAGTTCCGTTGAAGCTTATGATCGAACTTCAATCATCGTTTACCCATGCTTCACTCGTCTCCTGCAATTAAACTCTGTCTGCTCCACGTTCGAATGACTTGAGGGTATATGATGTGCTTTCTACGTTGTTGTTCATATCCAAGAAATGCGAAGTCACGAACACCGCTTTTGAGAAGCGCGGTATCTTTCAAGGACACAAGAGAGATATCTAATAAAAAACACCGAAAACCGAAGCAACAGAACACGAAACCCCGAATCAAGCAACTTCAAAATGTCTGCCAATAGACAGGTCAGCCGCCTCGCTCCAGCAACATAAGTTCACACCGCTTCAGATCCTCAACCGTGTTCACATTCAGCACAACTTCGAGGTCAGAGAGGATCAGGTTGAAATCAGGCTGTTCTTCATCGATCAAACTACCATCAAGAATATTAATGCCGCATGGAACGATCAACTCGCCATTGCGATTGAAGACGGTAGTTGGACGCTGTCCGAGTTTTGTACAGACAGAAAGTGGTGTATGAACAGAAAGAGCAGGTTCATCTCGCTCTTCATAAATCAAAACAATTCCATCGATCATTTCAGGTCTGATCAGTGGGAGATCGGACATGATGACGAGTACCGGGTCATTGATTCCAGCAGCATGGATTCCATGAACCATGTCGCCGACATAACCGAGACCGGGTGCGGGAATGACAAAAATATCCTCCTGTTTCTCAACGTATTTTCTGGTCTGCGGCACACTCGGTGACGTCACAACAAAGATACGATCGATTGATCTGCTGCGCTTGAGCGTATCGATCACATAAGTTATGAGCGGTCTCTTGCAGAGTTCAACCATCGGTTTCTCACCGCTCCATCTCCCTGTGAAGAATCTGCTTCCAACTCCGCCAGCCATCACCACGGCATGCATCCCATGATCACCTTTTACATCTGTTGAAGAGATCGACATGATATTTTACCTTGCAACTGTGTTCGATCTGGGATGTCACCACATAAGCTTCCTCCATGATCATTCCAATAGCAACAGTGCCGTGTCCGCGTATGATTGCGCCTCTGTGTTCACGCAGTGCGAAAGCAGCATTTGATGCAAGATCCGGTGTTCCGATGCCACCGGTTACGAGCGGGATCTCATGCAGGAAGTATATGCCCTCACTGTCGATTGGTACGATTGCGGAATCCTCGATCAGAGACTCGATGACCGCGTAAGGACAGTGTGCATGAATGATTGCGAGCGCTGATGTATTTTTATATATAGCGCGATGCACGATCGCTTCCGATGATGCGATCATGTCCATGCTTGAGGTTCTATCGATCTCGATCTCGACCACTGAATCCTCATCGATATCATCCAGCGCAGCTCCGCTTCTGGTGATCAGCATCTGATCTCCGGTACGAATACTGATATTCCCGAAATGCGATTCAACAAGACCGTATTCCACCAGTTTCTTTCCGAATCGTGCAATCTCCTGCCATGTAGTTCTCATATCAATTACCGTTGATCTATCAATCGTTGTACTCAATCGGGTTCATATAAATCACTTTTCTCTGTTGCTCAGGAAGTCTTTATCTACCAGTACTACCATTATTGTTTTCATGACGCAGGATAGAGAGGTGTGCGTGATTGCGGAAAAGCCTGAGTCAAGCAAGCCTGTGATCGTTGAAGCATTTCCTGGTATCGGGCTTGTAGGAAATATCGCAGGTCAGCAGATCATCGATGAACTGGATATGAAGTATCTGGGCGCAATCAATTCAAGGCATTTTCCACCGGTTGCGATGCTGCTCGAGGGACGGGTGAACATGCCTGTGCGCATATACGAAAGTCCGAAGAATAAAATGGTTGTAGTGGTATCAGATATCCCAATCCATCCAAATATCGCTTATGTCGTGAGTGAATCGCTTGTCGACTGGGCAGTATCTGTTAATGTCCGTGAAGTTGTCTCGATCGCTGGTATACCGATTACAGGTGCTGAGCATATCGTGTTTGGCGCCGCAACAACGAAGGAAGGACTTGGAAACATCAGAAAAGAGACCGAAATCTTTCAGATGGGCACGATCTCCGGAATTGCAGGCAGCATTGTGACCGAGTGTCTGGCGCGTAACATTCCTGCAATCAGTTTGCTTGGAAGTACTCGTAGTCTGAATCCGGATCCACTTGCTGCCGCTGCTGTGATCAAGGTTTTGAATAACCTGTACGATCTGTCAATCGATACGGAAAAACTGGTCAAACAGGCAGAGCAGATCGAACTTGAGATGCAGAAACTTGCAGAGGCTGTAAGGGAAACGGTTGAACAAGAGGAGCCACCAAAGCCTCTTTCGATGTACGGGTGATCAGAATGAAATATATTGCACTGACAGGAATCTCGAATCATGTGATGCAGGATCTGAAGAATCGCTTGCTCAGGACAATCGAAATCAGAAGCCCGCATAACTTCTTTGCCATACTGGGTGTTGATATCGGGGATTCCATATTCCTATCCCCGACCAGCTCTAACGATGTTACCACTGGCACGACCGGAATCATTGCGCGGGTGCAGCGACGCGAGATCAGTATGCATAGGGTGGTTCAGAACAATGACTTCTTTTATGAAGAGCGAGAAGCGATGATGGCGCGCATTCAACTGGTTGCAGAGGGTGCTGGCAGGGTGCGGCGTATCATACGTTCTGAACTCGGCAGTGCGATGGTGGTAGATGTCGAAGAACGTCCGGTCTATACAGCGCGGTGATTTCATCTTTGTAAGAACTGTGATACCGCCCAAAGGGCAGTTTTTGATGATTCACGCGCTCATCAATGACGGAGCAATGATCGGTTCACCAACTATGGTCGATTCGCGGAGCACATCCGTTCTGAATACAACGCCATAAGGCTTTCTATGAACAACCACAACGATGGTGCTGACCTGATACTGATCAAAGAGTTTCACAGCACTGGAAATCGGAGTATCGCCGTCGACGGTGATGGGCTCCTCTGACATGATATCCCACACTTTTTGATTGACCAATCCTGATATCAACGCTCTTGTGATGTTTGCCAGGGTCACAATACCAACAACGTTTGTGTTATCAATCACGGGAGCGCCGTTGATTCCATGCTTGAGAAGGGTGTTCGCAGCATCCTTGATGCTCGTATTTACACCAATCGTCACATACCCATCGTGAATGCATTCTCTGATACATCGTTTCGGCAGGGTGATCAGATCTGAAATCGTGAAGATCAGAATGTTTCTCGTATCATCTCGTCCGATGATCTTCCCTCTAATCACGAGTTTATTAGTTGGTGTCGGTCCGATCTTGATGATATCGCCATTATTGAACTCATGGACATCACCTATGACCCTGACTCTGCCGTTGCACGTATTTGGGTGCTGCACGGTTGTAAATGCGATTTCGCACACGGTTGCGTCATCAACAAATTTTCCATTGCGATAGATGTTTGTTATCGTCTCGCCCGGTTGATCGGTGATATCGAGGGTGTCATACGTCTGACTTGTTGGGCGATATCCCCCTTTTGGTCCTGGCACACCCTCGACCATCCCAAGTGTTCGAAGCGCCTGCATCTGATTACGCACTGTGCCTGGATTGCGGTTGACTACGGAGGCGATCTCCTCTCCTTTCACCGCCTGCCCCTTCTGATGAAAAAGGTTGACAAGTGTCGTTAAAATCTCGGTCTGAACCGGTGTGAGTTCCATAATTATTCTTAAGATCGCGGCTCATTCATCATATATCTATCGATTAATCATGTAGAATTATTCCATATCACTTCAACGGATGGTACGATCCAAGCAGAAACACATCGGCATCCCGAACTCCCTGCATGGTTTTGGTGAACGTTTGCAGTTGTTCGATCTCAGTATATTTTTTGAATCTACACATCACAAGCAACCCATATTTCCCGGTTGTGACCTCCCATATCCCAAAAACCCACTCCTGATCCTTTAAGAAATTAATCAGATCACTGACAACCGATTTTGGACACTCAATTCCCATATATCCGTTGATGTAGTATCCCAGTTCTTCCCAGTTGATTTCAGGGTGGTATCCAATGATGATGCCTTTTTCTGTGAGCATGCGAACGCGTAGATTTGCAGTGCTCCTCGGCACTCCGATCTCTTTGGCAAGCTCAGTCAATCGAGGTCCTACGCCGATACCCTCTGACATTGCTTTGAGAATCCGTTCGTCCAGTTCATCTACGATAATAGCACATCCATTACGGGTTGTTGTGTCGCATTGCCACAATAAATCCTAATGGTACTTTAATGTATCGGTTGGATCAAAATCATCCGGAAATTAACAACCATGCAAAGATCCGGAGATGGACGGCTTGCATGGTCAGATAAGAAAACTATTAATGCGATAGATCATAATGGATATCGATGTTACGTATAGCATTACCAAAAGGAAGTCTTGAGGAGCAGACATTCTTGTTGTTCAAACAGGCAGACCTCGATATCAAAAGGACAGAGAGAGAGTATAATCCGAGAATCAGTGATCCGAGAATAGAAAAGGTGAAGATTCTGCGCCCGCAGGAGATTCCCAACTATGTAGAGGAGGGATACTTTGATGTGGGAATCACAGGGCATGACTGGGTGATCGAGTCTGGCGCAGACATCGTAGAGATCGCAGACCTGCCGTACAGCAAACAGGGTGCAGGAATCGTTAAGATCGTAATCGCTGTGCCGGACGGTCAGAAAATCGAATTGGCATCTGATATCAAACCAAACAGCAGGGTCACAACCGAGTATCCGAATATCACCAGAGATTACTTTGAGAAACTCGGAATTCCTGTGGAGATCCATTTCTCTTACGGCGCGACCGAGGCAAAAGTTCCTGATCTGATGGATGTGGTGGTCGATCTCACCGAGACCGGTTCAACGCTCCGTAAGAACAACCTGAAGATCATCGATGTGATGCTTGAATCGATTACGAAGTTGATCGTGAACAGGGATAGCTGGGAGGATCCTGTGAAGCGAAAGGAGATCGAGGAGATCAGAACACTGCTTCTTTCGGTGATCGAGGCACGCGGAAAGGTACTCCTGGACATGAACGTTCCCGCAGACAAGCTCAACGATGTGATCGCCGCACTCCCTGCAATGAAGATGCCGACCGTATCCAAGCTATATAATTCCGAATATTATGCGATCGAGACAGTGGTCGAGAAGGACGGGGTGAATATCCTGATCCCGGAATTGAAGCGCCTTGGTGCAGAGGATATCCTCGAACTCGATATATCAAAGATCGTGCACTGATTATGTAAAGATTTATAAATGTGGGCACACGATAATAAATCAATCATTCGAAGGATGTGCAGGAATGGACACAAAAGATATGATATATTCAGCGATGATGGTTATATCAGCATTTGTACTGACGTTTAGATGGCTCAGTTATCTGGAGAATCAGGATCCTGTAATCTATGTCTCTGCGATGATACTGACCGGTGCGCTTGCCGCTATGATACTTGGTGCGGACGCACGGCTCAGAAGAATCGAGGCTGAGATCGAGGCAAGGGAACGATCGCTGCGGATCAATATTCAGGGCGTGGAGGATAGTATGGATCGCAAACTGGATGTTGTAATCGATGAGACCAGGACAAGCATGCAGGAGATTACAGGACGATTATACCGATGATCAAGATGCGAAAGGCAACCATTCATCGAAGCACCCATGAAACAGATATTGATGTGAGGCTTGTAATCGAGGGAACCGGCGTATCAGACATCGACACCAGTGTTGCGTTTCTCAATCATGTGCTTGATTCGTTCACAAGACACGGGCTCTTCAATCTTACCATTCATGCAGCAGGTGATCTTGAACTTGGCGATCACCATTTGATCGAGGATGTTGGCATCACTCTGGGTCAGGCGATATCAGAGTCGCTCGGTGATCGTGCAGGGATTGCACGGTTTGCTGATGTCAGAGTGCCCATGGATGAGGCGATCGCAAGCGTGGCTATCGATCTGAGCGGAAGGAGTTATCTGGTGTTTGATGCTGATTTCAGATCGAGAGTGGTTGGCGATCTCACAACCCAGATGGTGTCGCATTTCTTTTACTCGCTAATCGTTAATGCCGGCATCAATGCACATATCTCAGCGCAGGGAATGAACGATCATCATAAGATTGAGGCGATGTTCAAGGCGTTCGGAATTGCGCTGCGCAAATCTGCCGCGATCGAAGGGTCGGATATTCCGAGCACGAAGGGTGTGCTCGGTGAGAAATAAGATTGGTGACAATACTGTTATCGATTGATTGTCCCATAGAGGTCTATTGATCCCGGACCCACGTTCGTTTTTTTCATTGTCGCAATCATCCTGAGCCAGCCGATCACATCGACAATAATGGTGGGCGGCGGGCTGATACTGCTTAAGTGCTCTCGCGGTCAGTGGGGTGGGGGCTGTGGGGGCGGCGCATGAGTGAAGTGCAAGCTGCCAATATCAGAATAAATTACGACACATTCATGAGCAATTTGCTGTGCTTTCCGTATATAAAATACTTATAATTTATTTTATACTCAATCAGCAAGTTTTAATCCATACCTAAACACGTACCATTCAAGACGAAAGCCGAGCTTGGATTGGAGATGATCCGCAGCGCAAGGGACAACGGCGTTCCATTCGGGTGGGTCGGGGTGGATTCTTTCTACGGAGAGCAACCGTGGCTTCGAAACGAAATCGCTGCTGAAGGACTGATCTATATCGCAGATATCCCGGTCAATACCAGAGTCTGGTTGAATAAACCAGAAACAGGAATACCAGAGCGAAAAGGGAATCGCGGACGCATTCCAACGAAAGAGAAGATGCTTGAAGGTGAACCGGATCCGATCGAGGTGAGAGATCTCAATGACCAACTGGAAGCTTTGGAATGGAGCCACGTCTTCATTAGAGATACCGAACGGAAGAAGCTCTGGTCGAATATCGCGTGTATTCGTGTGTATCCGGTGGTTGACGGGCTTCCCGGAGATGAGATATGGCTGATCATCCGCCAGGATGACGGAGAAGAGTCTGTAAAGTACCAATTCTCAAATGCTCCACCTGATACGAGTGTAGAACGATTTTCCCAGATGTCGTGTAGCAGATACTGGATAGAACGTGCATTCGAGGATGGAAA
>JAYEGV010000172.1:0-7422 GCA_034659235.1 Methanobacteriota archaeon | reverse complement strand
TACTTTGATTTTGCCCATGAGAAAATGCAGATAATTTTAAAAGTCGAATTGAAGTATGCTTCTTTGTGGGAGAAGTTTAAAAAATGTAGGAAATTTTCTAAAACGTGAGTTGTTACATGTGACTTTCAAGAGTAGAGGATTCGGAGGGTGGTATCTTGAGATCATGGGCGGCGTGGCGCCGCATTGGCGTAGGCAGGGGTGTACGTGAATTTCGTCCCAAGATCATACACTATCGCGTAAATGATTATCATGCCCAAAACAGAAACCGTACGATGTGAATGCGGCAGAATCTATGTGGATGCAGAGGATTTTAACCGCGCGCTTGAATCATGGGTTGCAAAACAGTGCTGCCGGTCTCAATGAACACTTCGAAGTCTCTCATGCGCATATTCTTCAACACCCCTTCGCTTGAAGCTGAGATCGGGATATACGGTGATCCATTTGCCTCTTCTCGGTTCTTTTGTGAATTCCCGTCGACAACTCATGGACAGGATGGTGTTTGGCAGATGTTCGGAAGCTGCCTTGTACGCCGCCACCATCTCTTCTTCTGTTGGTGATCTTGCTATCTTTTCATACGAGAACCTGGGTTCGAATTGATTGATTCTATACCTGATCTCCGGATTTATTCCTGCGAGAAAGGATGCAATCTTTCTTATTTCATCTTCTTTAATGATCTCCGGAATATAAACGGTCTGGACGATCAAATCGATTCCAGCATCAATCAGGTTTATAGCCGCTTTTAAGATCGGTGCATTCGACTTTCCTGTATACCATAGATGTAACTGACTATCGTAAGCTTTTATATCCAATTGTGCCTCAGACAGTCCGGACGCCGCGAGATCTTCTCCGTACGTAGCATCAACTCCGATTTCATACCCATTTGTACACAATATGATATTTTTAAAACCCATCTCCCTTGACAGAGCAATCAGGTTCAGAAGATATCTCTTGGTCATCGTGGGTTCGCCACCTGTTATCAGCACTTCTTCCGGGACGAACCCATAATGTTTCATGCAGGCGATTTTCAGCTTCTCCAATGTCTCTTCTGCAGACATCACCACTCCACCAGCCTCTTTTGCTGTGCTGAAACACCCCCTGCACCCAAAATTGCATCCAGTCAATGTAATCCAAACTCTTGGCTCTATCTCTGAAATCGTGAAGTATAGCACACCTCGCCTATCGTCGTCGGTGCTCATCTTCTAAAAGCGATTCATCAGATCCTTCTGCCTCTGCGTCCGCCTTTCGATAATGTGCCATCATGCGGCAGCGGCGTCACATCCTCAATTCTTCCGATGCGTATGCCAGCTCTCGCGAAAGCACGCACCGCAGCCTGCGCGCCCGGTCCGGGACTTCGCTGCTTATTACCGCCCGGCGCTCTGATCTTGATATGTACGCCTGTAAAACCCTTATCCTTCAACTGGTCCACGATCTGAGAAACGATCTGCATTGCGGTATACGGGGAGCCTTCATCCCGTGCCACCTTGGTAGCCATGCCACCGGATGATTTTGCAATGGTTTCCGCGCCTGTCAGATCGGTAACCGTAATGAGCGTGTTATTGAAGGAGGAGTGGATATGCGCAACCGCCCATTTCTGATCTACCATCTATTATGCCTCCTTATCCAGTATGCTCTCTCCTGCCTTGACGCGAGTCGGTCGCTCAGGATGCAGTTCATGCGCAAGCCGGGAATTCTTATAATAATCGATCAGCATCTCTTGTTCCCTCGAAACGGTGTAACCTGGTGTTGTTGTTTTGCGATCTGATATCATGATGTGTCCGTGTGTGATGAACTGCCGCGCCTGCCGCATACTGTGTGCAAGCCCCTGCCTGTACACCTGAGTCTGGAGACGTCGTTCGAGAATATTCCCGATCTCAAGCATCAGGATATCATCCAGATTTGCGTCACTCTGCAGGACTCCAAAACGATGCAGCCGTGTAATGATCTGGTCAGCCTCATTCTTCGCATGCCCTGCAAGCTCTCCTTTCGCGGCGGATTCGGCGAGCAATCTGCGTGCAGCGCGTCGATACTTGCGGAGAATGTTTTCAGCAGTCCAGACCTCTCTTTTGTTTCGCAGTCCGTACGTCTTGATCAGTTCGCTCTCGAATGCAAGCTTCTCGGTCTGCCACGGATGTCTTGGCGTGCTGTATGATTTATGATACTTACGTGGATGCCCCATCGACTCACCTATTGCTTTACACGTTTTCTGCTGACGCCGACCGTGGCACCTGTTCTTCCTGTAGACCGGGTCCGCTGCCCGCGAACTCTGAGACCTCGCTCATGCCGGATTCCGGTATAACTACGTGTCTTCTTCATGATATTGATATCATCATCCACTGCTAAGACCAGATCCACCCCGATGATGTGTTTATCTTCCCCGGTCATGATATCCCGCCTTCGATTTAGCATCCAGGTCGGAACCACATTGTTAAACTTTTCGATTGCCTGCTTGAGTTTTTCAATCTTCACATCCTCAAGTGAGCCTATGGTCGCGGTTGGGTCCACTCTCGCACTATCTGTAAGAATCCTCGCTGTTCGTACGCCGATGCCTTTCAATCCTGTGAGCGCGTATTGCACTGATTTGTGTCCATCCAGATCGGTATTTGCGATACGTACCAGATGTTTTATCTCTGTTGTCTCTTCGATATCTGTCATATTGTTCCTCTTGAGCAATCGATGTAGATAAAGTATCTGGCGTTACACTTAATACTTTTCTCATCATGTATTGACTGATGCACGTCCAGCAAGGATTAATAATATGTGTAATACAATTCGATTATATTATTGGAGGAAAATGATATGTTCAAAGCAATCATCAGCGCAGAAATACTACAGGATGCGATCAAAGCAATGTCAGCAGTCGTTGACGAGGCGCGATTCGAGATTGCGCCGGACGGGATTTCAGCTCGAGCGGTTGATCCTGCAAATGCAGCGATGGTCTCGCTCGAATTATCCGGAGATGCGTTTATGCTCCTGGAAGGAACAGAAGGTGAAATCGGCATCGATCTGGGCAGATTTGTTGAGATTCTTGGCATGGCAGACAAAAGCAGCGAGATCGAACTGGAACTAGATCCGGATACGCATAAACTTGATATCAGTATGGGTGGTTTTTCATACACCTTATCCCTCCTGGATCCATCAACAATGCGGAAGGCACCGATGGTGCCTGCGCTCGATCTTCCTGCGGAGATCACGGTTTCCGGAGGCGTCTTCAAGCGTATGATCAAAGCAGCTGAGATGGTGAGCGATCACATGAGTGTGGGCGTGCACGATGGCGTATTCTTCATGGAGGCGGTAGGAGATACCGATCATGTCAGGCTCGATCTCACCGGTTCGGATCTGATCAGCATCAATCCAGCCGAGGTCAGGTCGCTATATTCACTGGATTATCTCTCTGATATCAGCAAGGGGGTTGGCGGTGCAGGCGAGATTACAATCAATCTGGGACGCGATCTTCCGGCAGTCATCCAATTTGAACTTGCTGGTTCTGAATGCAAGATCAAGTATGTCCTTGCACCGAGAATCGAATCGGATTGATCAACAATGGCTACCATCAAAACATTAAGCGAGGGCGAGATACCGACCTACACAGACGATGTTACCATCCACGTCTTGCAGGATATCAAACTGCATTCTCCGATCATGATCGAGGGACTGCCTGGCGTCGGGCATGTTGGCAAACTGGTTGCAGAGCACCTGATCGATGTGTTTCAAGCAACCAGAATCATCGATATCTATTCTGCCCATCTGCCTCCACAGGCGATAGTGCTTGACGATTGCACCGTTAGATTGGATCGGAATGAGATATATGCATACAAATCAGAGAATGGAAATGATCTGCTGCTTCTGGTTGGCGATCACCAGAGCATAACAAATGAGGGACATTACATCCTCTGCAACACGTTTCTGGATATTGCGGAACAATTCGGTGTTTCCAGAATTTATACGCTCGGCGGCTATGCGACCGGTCAACTGGAGGACACAGGCACCGTTATCGGCGCGGTTAACAATTCTGAGATGATCGAGGAACTGTCAGGATATGGTGTTGAATTTCAGGAGAGTGAACCGTGGGGCGGAATAATCGGTATTTCAGGGCTGATGCTTCCGATGAGCATGGCAAGAAAGATCGATGCAGCATGTCTGATGGGCATCACCTCCGGATATATTGTCGATCCAAAGAGTGCCCAGGCAGTGCTCGGTGTGCTCAGTCAGGCACTTGATATCGAGGTGGATATGCAGGCGCTCGAGGAACACGCCGCGGAGATGGAGAAGGTCGTTGCAAAGCTGCAGGAGATGCAGCAGATGTATGCGTCGATGAGCAGTACCGATGAGGACCTGCGATATATCGGATGATGCCTGGAAGATTCTTCAATCCGAGTTCGGTGGCGATCATCGGAGCATCCCGTGAGAAGGGGAAGGTGGGGCGGGTCGTACTTGAGAATATCAGAGAAAGGTTCAGAGGAAAGATCTATCCGGTAAACCCTGGTACCGATGAGATCGATGGGGTGAGATGCTATCCTGATATCAGCAGCACTCCACCCGTTGATCTCGCTATAATCGTTGTACCTGCTAAAATCGTGCCGGATGTGCTCGAGGAATGTGGAACGAAAGGAATAAAAAATGTGGTCGTCATATCGGCTGGTTTCAGGGAGGCAGGAGCTGTAGAACTGGAGAATAGATGCGTTGATGTCATAAAAAGATATGGCATGCACATGCTTGGACCAAACAGTCTCGGTTTCATTGATACCCATTCCGATCTCAATGCCTCTTTTGCTTCCGGAATGGCGATCAAAGGGAACATCGGACTTGCATCGCAGAGTGGGGCATTATGCACAGCCATTCTTGACTGGTCAACGATCAGGGGGATTGGGTTTTCAACGTTCATCAGCCTCGGCAACAAGGCTGACATCAACGAGAACGATATCATAACAGCGCTGACAGAGGATGAAGGAACAAATGTAATATTATTATATCTGGAAGGTGTGAAATACGGAAGAGAATTCATGGAGATCGCTGGCAGCGCCACATACAGAAAACCGATCATCGTTGTTAAGGCAGGCAGGACCAGATCAGGTGCGAGAGCAGTGTCATCGCATACAGGAACACTCGCAGGTTCTGATGCCGCCTACGATGCTGCATTCCATCAAACCGGTGTGATCAGAGCGGAATCGGTCGAAGAGATGTTTGACTATGCGCTTGCTTTCTCATACCAGGAGATACCATCGGGTGATGGCGTTGCAATCATAACCAATGCAGGCGGACCTGGCGTACTCGCTGCTGATACATGCGAATCGCTTGGCATCAGGATCGCATCATTCGAACAGGGAACGATCGGGAATCTCAGATCCTCGCTTCCTGCTGCAGCGAACATCTACAATCCTGTGGATGTGCTCGGTGATGCACGCCCTGATCGATATAAGTCTGCCATTGAAGCAGTCATCAACGATAACAATGTCAGCGGCATCATCGTTCTTGCGTCTCCACAGGCGATGACTGATATGAAACGTATCGCAGAGATCATCGTGGAAGCGAATCATAGATCATCCAAGCCGATTCTCACATCGCTGATGGGTGGAGAACTGACGCAGGAAGGCGGAAGGATACTTTCCATGAACCGGATCCCAAACTATGAGTTTCCGGAAAGAGCAGCAAGAGCGATGTGTATGATGATCAGATATGCTGACATTGCTGCAAGAATACACACCAATCCGCCTGATTTTGATGTTGACAGACAATCTGCAGAGGATATTATCAATGACGCAAGAAAACGTGGGGATCGGAGACCCGGAGTAGAATGCTTGCCGGTACTGGAAAAATACGGAATTTCCGTAGCGGATTCGATGATAGCTATCACCAGAGAAGAGGCAGTTGCCGCCGCAGACAACATCGGATATCCGGTAGTCATGAAGATAATGTCGTCAGAGATATCGCATAAGACAGAGGTTGGCGGGGTGAGAACCGGTATCAACGATGCGGACGAGGTTCGTATCGTTTATGATAGCATGATGCACCGGATACACCGGTATATGCCGGATGCACGGATCAAAGGTGTACTCGTCCAGAAGATGCTTGAGGACGGCAGAGAGGTCATTCTCGGCATGAACAGGGATCCTCAGTTCGGACCTGTGCTCATGTTCGGGCTCGGCGGCATATCAGTGGAGGTACTGAAGGACGTGACATTCAGGATCGCCCCGATCAATGAGAAGGATGCGGATGATATGATAAAGGAGATCAGAGCATATCCAATGCTTCTTGGAATTCGAGGGGCAGAACCATCTGATATAGGTGCAATAAAGGAGACGCTACTTCGTTTTTCAAAACTCTGTACCGATTTTCCGGAAATAACAGAGATAGATATCAATCCACTGCTCGTCTTCAAAAATGGATGCGCTGCGGTCGATATAAGACTTACACTGGAGGAATGAATATGAAATCCATATTGATAGGATCATGCGAGGGATATTCAGGAAAAAGCGCGATCTGCATGGGTATCGGTAGGATACTCAGGAAAAAAGGACTGAAGATCGGATATATGAAGCCATTTGGAAACCAGTTTCGAGAGATCGGTGGCAGACTGGTGGATGAGGATGCGAGAAATATCAGCATCGCTCTCGGACTAAAAGATCCTCCGGAGACCATAACTCCTGTGATGCTCACTGACAATTTTTATCGCGATGCGCTCACAAAAGGTGTGGACGTGAAAGACGATATTCTAAAAGCGTACAGGAAATTATCAGAGGATAGGGATGCGATGATCATTGAGGGTAATGAGGATCTTTCCGGCGGGATCATGTATGGTATGTCGGATATAGATCTGGCAAATCTTCTGCAAACGAGAATTCTTCTCGTCAGCAGGTATCATGGGATGCAGGAGATCGATAACATCCTCAACGACCAGAGGATGATCCGTGATCCGAAATTGCTGGTTGGAGTCATACTGAACGATGTGGTAGATCGAAAAAAGGCGGCAGATCTCGCTGTTCCGTTTCTCGAAGAGAGAGGAATAACTGTCTTTGGAATAATACCGAGAGATCCGGTGCTGAAATCCGTATCCATCGGAGAGATCGCTGATGCTCTTGGAGGCAAGATGCTGATCAGGGATGATATGCGTGGCGTTCTTGTGGAACACTTCTTTGTTGGTGCCATGGAAGCGATTACCGCGCTCAGGTATTTCAGGCGGGCAAGAAACTTTGCACTGATCACCGGAGGCGATCGCGCGGATATCCAGCTGGCAGCGCTTGAGGCAGGCACAAAATGTATCATACTCACAGGAAATCTGTACCCGAGTTCCGCAATGCTTGGAGCAGCAGGAGAACGGGGCGTTCCAGTGATGGTTGTGCCGGATGATACCATGAGCACGGTGGAAAACATGGAGATTATCATGGGCAGGGCTCGAATACTTGGTGAAAAGAAGATGAGCAGGAT
>JAYEGV010000171.1:2810-7570 GCA_034659235.1 Methanobacteriota archaeon | reverse complement strand
GATTTATTCTTGTTCATTTAATTTCCCCCTATAAAATTCGTCTCTGCGCGTACCATATCATCGACGCGCTATCGAAATCGATGCGCGAAGCCGATGCTCCAATCTTCCCTGTAATTGGATTGTGTATTCTGCTATTGTTTTGACGCACGGAGACTACCCCACATGTACATCATTATGTACATTATCATAATAAGATGTTTCTTTTATTTAAACCTTACGGAGGTTGTGAGCCCGTCCACCGGATCATAACTCACGTCACACCACAAAGATATCATACGTTGCAAAAGAACTGGGTTCACCCCTGAAAATATCAAACAGATGACGCCCGATTATATACGACAGAATAAAACTGGCAGCATCAGTTCTCGGTCTATCGATAAAAAAGCGCAGTTTATGCCGGTACCGAGTATAATATGCTCAATATTATCTTATTCATTTCTACCTCCTTTTTGAAATAAAAATAGATGGGCATTTGCCCATCTATTACTCACAACAAAGTGGATACTGTCCTGGATGGCTTACATTCATCAGCAGTCTTTTGACATCCCCCATGTTTATTTCGTCATCGTTTATCGGACATGGAGCCACATCTGCGCACCATTCACAGCAGAGTGGATACTGTCCCGGATAGCTTACATTCATCAGCAGTCTTTTGACATCTCCCATGTTCACTGTCAGATCGCAATCCGGATATGGAGCCACATCACCGCACAATCCTGGCAGCATCACCGAAACACTACCATTCTCAATGACTGCTGGTGCAAACACATTGAAGTCCTCATCCGACAGCAACATGGCAGTATCCACAAATTCCAGATCGGTAGACGTGCCATCGCCGCCAACGAGATGGAATGTCACATCAGCAACTGGCGCTTCGTCTGTTGCCGTGATACCAGGAAGTGACGCGGTCAGCGTCATTCTTGCCCTCCCGATCGTATTATTGATATTCGTTGCTTGCAAGGTCATAGCAACAACCGAGGTGTTGGCGGTCATGCTCTGTACCTGAACCACTGACGGATCATAGGTGATCGTTGGCGATACGCCAGTAATGTTTTCTGCGTTTGCCAGACTGATCTGTACCGTCACAGTACTGTCGTTTGCACCAGTAGCAGATCCGATGCTTACGGTTACACCAGGTTCTATCTGAACTGACCCATTTTGAGTCATCAGCGGGATGCTTTCATAACCGATTACATTTCCTGTGATGGGGTCGATTATCGGTGCACTCAGGTTATAGGCAGCAACCGTGCTCAGATTCAATGGGCTGGTATCCCCAACCGATCCTGTAGCCTTGAATCTGACCACAGCAACCGAGCCTGTACCACTGAAGCCGTATCTACTGATGATGCTGATATTCACAACACCATCAGTGGTATGGTTAGCCAGAGCACCATGCTCCAGCACCGTCTGATTATCAGCCTCACTGATCGTTTCTTCGCCGGTAACCGGATCTGGGTAGATGGTAGTCTCGTTGAGCACCAGTGCACCAGATGTCAGATCTCCTGTATTGACAATTCCAGGCGCGGTGAGCACATCTGGATCATAAGTCAGAGAGATATCCATAGCACCAACGTCTGATGCATCAGATATCTCTATCGGCACATCTACAATGCTGGAAATGCTTGCTGATGTGTCATCTATGTGAACTGTTGTAGCCTGTGCTAATGGCGCAACAGCCATCAGTATCAGCACCATCGTTACATGTACAATTAAATTCGTCTTTATCATGAGTATCCTCCTTTACAATTCGTATATGTCGCCTAACTGGTAGTTTGCAAGTTTTGCAACGTCACCAACATCGATCGCACCATTGTTGTTAAAATTACCTCTTAACAACACGTTAACTCCGCTTTCACCACAAATGCCGATTGGATTAACGCCATAAGCAGACACATTCCCGGTTATATTATACTTCTGCTATACGTCACCCGCTGCAGGCATTAAAAGTACTGCAAACAGTGCAAATTGCCAGTGCCACTCATTTTCTCACCTACAAAATATTATAAGATGGACATATAAATGTCCATCTTTATCATATTGCTCAACAACAACTGAGCGGATCTCCATACGTCACATGGTTGAACAGCACTGTCAAGTCTCCCATGTTTATTTTGTTGTCGCAATTCACATCAGCAGCCCATGTGTCACAGAGTGGTGGATACCCATAGGTCACATTGTTGAACAGCATGGTCACGTCTGCCATGTTTACCTTGGAGTCGCGGTTTACATCGCCGCATATCCCTGTTATGCACTCAAATGTACCATCGATCCAGCTGGCTGAAATTTCACCGCCGGATGAATCGAAAAGAGCACTCGGATCAACGAAGTCCAGTGCCGTCGTGCATTCATCTTCACAAACGCAGTGTACCGTCAGCGTACCGATCAAGTATTCCCCGGTCAACGAAGACAGTGCCATGAAGGTTATCCATTCTCTGCCATCCACCGAAGATTCCCACCCTGAGATTGGGAAAGTTGCAGTATTCAGCACACAATTCGTCACGTCTGTGCATGTCGGAGCATAAGTCAGGTTTATCTGACCGCTCTGGAAGTTGGTTGCATTGACCCATATCTCAACCTCTGCAGTTCTGGAGTAGCGTGCACCGCTGTGCTGCGGATTGAGATATACCGCATTCTCTATTGACACCGGCACTACGGCAAGTTCGATGCACTCGGTTGTGTTCGAATTGCCTGCAGTATCTGTTGCATTGACCGACAGACAATAGGTGCCTGATTCGGTTCCGACCGCTGCGGTTGTGGTTGTGGTGTACACGTCACCTGTGAGCAGGGTCATTGTCTGGGTTGGCGATCCACCGATTGCAGACAGGTCTACGGTAACAGCGTCAACGCCGCTCAGATCATCGGTCACCGTCACATTGAGCTGAGAGGTCTGGATTCCATCTGCTGCTATCGATACCGGTGTTGCGTTTGGATTCGTTACAGATGGCGGTGTTGTATCTGGTGGTGACACCGGCACTACGGCAAGTTCGATGCACTCGGTTGTGTTCGAATTGCCTGCAGTATCTGTTGCATTGACCGACAGACAATAGGTGCCTGATTCGGTTCCGACCGCTGCGGTTGTGGTTGTGGTGTACACGTCACCTGTGAGCAGGGTCATTGTCTGGGTTGGCGATCCACCGATTGCAGACAGGTCTACGGTAACAGCGTCAACGCCGCTCAGATCATCGGTCACCGTCACATTGAGCTGAGAGGTCTGGATTCCATCTGCTGCTATCGATACCGGTGTTGCGGTTGGGTTTGTTACAGATGGCGGTGTTGTGTCTATTTCCGAGCACTCGAATGTACCGTTGATCCATATAACCAGCATGTCACTACCGCCCTCGTCAAACAGTTTGCTTCCATCAGCGAACGCGAGCGGTGTTTTGCATTCTCCTTCATTTACACAATGGATCGTCAGTGTGCCAACCATGTAGTCGCCGGTAAGCTGACCCAGCGTCATGAAGGTGATCCACACTCTGCCGGCATAATACGATTCTCCGCCCATCGGGAAATTGGTGGTATCCCTGGTCCATTTCGTCACGTTTGCACAATCCGGATCGTATGTCAGATTTATCTGACCGCTTCCCAGATTGGTTGCATTGACCCATATCTCAACATCCACGGTGTTGCAGTAGCTTGTGCTGCTGTGCTCCGGATTGAGATAAACCGAGTTTTGCGCTGCCACTGGCACTGCGAGCAGTGCAAGTGTTAATACGCTCAATACTATCTTATTCATTTTTACCTCCTTTTTGGAATAAAGATAGATGGGCATTTGCCCATCTATTATCCACAACAAAGTGGATACTGTCCTGGCTGGCTTACATTCATCAGCAGTCGTTTGACGTCTCCCATGTTTATTTCGTCATCATTTGCTGGACATGGAGCCACATCACCGCACCATTCACAGCAGAGTGGATACTGTCCCGGATAGCTTACATTCATCAGCAGTCGTTTGACATCTCCCATGTTCACTGTCAGATCGCAATCCGGATATGGAGCCACATCACCGCACAATCCTATTATGCACTCAAATGTACCATCGATCCACATAGCCAGGATCTCACTGCCGCCCTCGTCAAACAGTTTGCTTCCATCAGCGAACGCGAGCGGTGTTTTGCATTCTCCTTCATTTACACAATGGATCGTCAGTGTGCCAACCATGTAGTCGCCGGTAAGCTGACCCAGCGTCATGAAGGTGATCCACACTCTGCCGGCATAATACGATTCTCCGCCCATCGGGAAATTGGTGGTATCCCTGGTCCAATTAGTCACGTTTGCACAACCCGGATCGTAGGTCAGGTTTATCTGACCGCTTCCCAGATTGGTCGCATTGACCCATATCTCAACATCCACGGTGTTGCAGTAGCTTGCACTGCTGTGCTGCGGCTTGAAATAAACTGTGTTCTCAGGACGTTCGACTGTCAGCGCATACATCATGTTGGATATGCCGATCAGCAGGTCACTCTTCTCATCGCAATCAAGGTCGTATCCGAACAGTTCTGGCACTGGTATTACGTTTTCTGTGCTCTGGTTGAAGGCAGATGCTTGTACAGACGTCTCATCCACATCCGGATACGGTTCCCACGACCAGCATGGCCATGCAACCCGTATATACTCATCTGATTCGCCCCAGAGTAGGTGCGTGCCGTCATTGCCCTTCTTTGCAATTATCTTGTAGTGGTATCGCTCCGTTTCTGGATCATATCTCTCTTGATATACGAGTATGTCTGGCTTGTCGTCGCAATCCATATCCTTTATCGGGA
>JAYEGV010000171.1:0-2710 GCA_034659235.1 Methanobacteriota archaeon | reverse complement strand
AGGTGCGTGCCGTCATTGCCCTTCTTTGCAATTATCTTGTAGTGGTATCGCTCCGTTTCTGGATCATATCTCTCTTGATATACGAGTATGTCTGGCTTGTCGTCGCAATCCATATCCTTTATCGGGATTGCGTCCATGTATGTATATGTCCCGCTGACAGACTCCTCCCACAGGTGTTTGCCGTCCTTGCCTCTCTTTGCGATTATCGTGGATTTGGTTGTGTCTGTATCTGGATCGTATTCATAAATCGAGACCAGCACATCCGCCTTATCATCGCAGTCAAGGTCTGGCACTGGATATGCATAAATATACGCATACGTCCCGGTAACAGACTCTTCCCACAGATGCGTGCCATTGCTACCCTTTTTTGCAATCACCGTGTATGTACATCTGCCATCTGTGCATGTTCGCTGATGCACCAGGAAATCTGGCTTACCATCGCAGTCAAGGTCTGGCACCAGATCTGCATACAGATATACGTTTTTCCCGGTAACAGACTCTTCCCACAGATGCGTACCGTCCTTGCCTCTCTTTGCAATCACCGTGTATGTGTATGTGTCTGTATCTGGATCGTATCTGTGAATCGAGACCAGCACATCCGCCTTATCATCGCAGTCAAGGTCTGGCACTGGATATGCATAAATATACGCATACGTCCCGGTAACAGACTCTTCCCACAGATGCGTGCCATTGCTACCCTTCTTTGCAATCACCGTGTATGTACATCTGCCATCTGTGCATGTTCGCTGATGCACCAGGAAATCTGGCTTACCATCGCAGTCAAGGTCTGGCACCAGATCTGCATACAGATATACGTTTTTCCCGGTAACAGACTCTTCCCACAGATGCGTACCGTCCTTGCCTCTCTTTGCAATCACCGTGTATGTGTATGTGTCTGTATCTGGATCGTATCTGTGAATCGAGACCAGCACATCCGCCTTATCATCGCAGTCAAGGTCTGGCACTGGATATGCATAAATATACGCATACGTCCCGGTAACAGACTCTTCCCACAGATGCGTGCCATTGCTACCCTTCTTTGCAATCACCGTGTATGTACATCTGCCATCTGTGCATGTTCGCTGATGCACCAGGAAATCTGGCTTACCATCGCAGTCAAGGTCTGGCACCAGATCTGCATACAGATATGCGTATGTCCCGCTGACAGACTCTTCCCACAGATGCGTGCCATCCTTACCTCTCTTTGCGATCACCGTGTACGTGTATGTGTCTGTATCCGGATCGTATTCATAAATCGAGACCAGCACATCCGCCTTATCATCGCAATCAAGATCTGGCACCGGATATGCATACATGTATGCATATTCACCGCTGACAGACTCTTCCCACAGATGCGTGCCATCGCTGCCCTTCTTTGCAATCACCGTGTAGGTATATATGCCGGTATCTGGATCGTATCTTCTGACATGCACCAGTACATCCGGATTATCATCACAATCCATATCCTCGGTTATGCATGCATCCGTCCAGATGTTTTGATTGGTGGGGGTTGGAAACCCCTCCTTCCACAGCACCTCGCCGCCAACCCTGAAGTACGTGCTTTCAATCTGTTCAAGGTCTTTGACATCATCGATGCTCCTCGAAAACACAGCTGGAAGACTCTGATTTTCAGCTAAATCTCTTGCTTCTTCTAAGCCGGGTGGCAACGGCCATTCATCGGCCATCCCACTCTGCCCCTCCAAACCAAATGTTTCCGGTTCTTTCCAGTTCTGGGCGACATCTTCTCTGCCTGGAATCCTCTCCTCAAAAAATTGTTTCATCGGATCGTTTGAGAAATTATAGCAGCATGGATCAGACAATCCTTGCACGCTATCATTTGCGCCCGCCGAGGTAGACACTGCAAATAGCAATAACATTGTTATCAGCAGTGATCTACTACCATCTCTTCTATTCATGTTTCAACTCCCTCCTTGGTGGGTAATGATCGGTGCTATCTTTTGAAAAAAAAGTTCACGCAGTGCATGCGCTTCCAGTAAATAATAAAATAATACCGGATAGCGCAAAAATAACTCTTAAGGCGTATACTTTATCCATAAGATATCACCTTTTTTGCAATGGAACTGATGTTACTTAAGTGTTACGGTTTCGACGAGATTGTCACGCCTTATGGTGTTACTGGAGATTCTGCCAATGAACTGTGCGTGTCCCGCGAGATCGTAGCAGGGTGGCATTAGATGCAAAATTCAGGCGACTGCTTGTGAAACGAGTGTCTGCCTGATACTGTATTTGTGAGAAGCAGCATCGGGCAGGCAGCAACCAGAACCGTGCCAACACCACATGGCGTGACAATCTCGGTTTCGACAGTATCTCCGAAAGGAAATTTATATGGAGCTGAGTTTCAAGGCATTTGTGAATGCGAAGCATCGCCGCAGGCATAGAGATGTACGAGATGAGCAACGAACGGGTTGCACGGGTTAGAAGAGGAAATCTGCGAGGGCGAACGGATAGACAACGGGGGCTTTTCTCGAAAAAAAGCAGATGTCCAGCCTGGATGATTTCGATGTTTTTCATTACGTGGTTCGGTTCGGTGGTACCGGGTTGTGACCCAATCCACCAGATCATAACTCACGCCACACCACAAACACGATTAAAGTTTGCTCCGCACCTTCTCATAGAACCACCATCCGGTCTTTACAAACAGCGCGGACTCCTCTGCCATTCTGATGGTGATGACATCACCAGCATGTAC
>JAYEGV010000170.1:0-7833 GCA_034659235.1 Methanobacteriota archaeon | reverse complement strand
TGCTTGCGTTTAACTCGAACTTGTTTGCGCCGATTGCTGGCTCCGGATCATCAGGATAATTTACCCAGTAGCTCCAGCAGGTTCCTCCTGAAACATTGTTCGAAACATCTGCAACCGAATCGATGAATGCAGGAGAGGAGTCGTTGATCGTGATATTGAATCCGCCGTATTCTGTGGCTCTGGCGAGTGCACCGAGTGCGGTGGTGCGGTTGATCGTGTAGTTTGTGCCGCTGTTGTTAGCTGTGACATCCAGGGTCTCGCCCTCGAGCAGTACCGTGTCGCCCTGCCAGAACTTAGCAGGAGTTCCGAATGCGTACAGGTATCCGGTGTCAGAGCCGATGAAGAGGGTTCCGTCAGAAACGGATGGCGAGGACATGATACAATTCCCGGTATCGTACGTCCATCGCACCGTACCGTCGGTTGCGTTCAGTGCGTAGACCGTGCCGTCACCGGCGTTGGTTCCAAAGTACACGGTGTCGTCTGCAATTGCAGGGGATGAAACGATATCCACATCTACTGATAGATTCCAGACCTCGCCCCCATTGTCGGCATTGAAGCAGTAGAAAACTCCATCTGAAGAGCCTATATATACCTTTCCATGAGCAACCGCAGGCGAGGAGCTCGTGCCCTTCAGATCACGGCTCCAGACCTTGCCTCCTTCCATGTTGACCGCGTACAGCATCTCCTTCGTCGCGAAGAAGACTACACCATCCTCAATCGCAGGCGTTGTTGTTATCGAGTCTTTATCTGATATGTTAAAAGTCCACAGAATCGAATGATCGCTGATATTCACGCAGTACAGCGCAGGATCGCCACCTGCAAAGAATATCCTTCCACCGAATGCTGCAGGGGACGTCCACCAACCGATTGTGCTGCCCGTTGTGATGTTCCAGAGGTTATTGCCGCCGAAATCAAAGGCATGAAGCGATCCGTCCGAAAACCCATTTATAAATACCTTATCTCCATAAACAAGTGGGGAATCTCCAGTCATCCACCATGCCGGGTTGGTTTCGATGGTTTCGTGCCAGATTGTCTCTCCGTCCGATGCGTTCACACAGTACAGATCGCCGACGCAAGAACCCACGAAGATCCGGTCTCCTGATATGGCAGGCGTGGATCTGCCCCCCATGCCGCCAAGCGGGTTTCTCCAGAGGATCTCGCCGGTTGAGTTGTTCAGACAGTATAGCCCAAGTATTTCGCTATGTCCGAAATCCATATCGGGGCAATTTGATACGTACACTCGATCATCAACAACACTTGCACCACCTTCGATACATCCGCCCCCGTTTGAGGAGAGATACGTCTTCCAGAGCAACGTGTCTGTTAGCGGAGCATCCCCAGTCACGTTCCCTGTGCGCTGCGGGTTGTGATGGAACTGGTGCCAGTCTGCGGATGATAGAGGCGGGGTGAGTGCTACTAATAAAATTATTGTTAATATTTTTATGTTCATATATGCCATGCCTCCATTGGTTTCGTGTCCCATATTATTTGATACAACTTAAATGCATCTGTTGTGGCTGACCAAGTATATTCTGCTCGACTCTGCCGGATTCATCTTTGGAGCACAGCATCGCTCAAGCGTTGATACCTTCGTCTGGCTATTGCAATTAGGTGCTTGAAAAAACGCTTTTTACCACCTACGTGCACGGTTTAGTCACTTCGTTATCAGTCTCATCCGACTCATTAATCACGTTCTTCGAATCCAGCCTGACCGTCACATTGTATGATAAGGTCTGAACACGTTCTATTCACCTGCATTGTTCACGCTTGAGCACTCCCAGTGTATGACTTCGCCACCCCGCAGTTGATATGAATCGATATCTTCATCTGGCACCTGTACGTCGTTTATGTAGATATGCCAGTAATGAGGAGGCAATTCTGTTACTCCATCTATGCTGTAGATTCTTCCTTCGCGTATCGCGATATCTGCGACACTCTGCAAGGCATCGAGAAGTATTGTGCCTTCGGGCATCAATTTTACAATGTCAGACGTGGATGACTCTGGTGGGTTTCCTGTTGATTGTGATGTGGCAATAGTTTCTCCACACCCGCCATATCCATGCACGAACATCGCTGGATAGTCCATCACGGAATAAGGTCTGAACGCATTCTCTGACCCGGCATTGATCATGCTTGAGTAGTCCCAGTGTATGATCTCGCCATCTCGTAGTTGATAGCAATCAATATCTTCATCCGGCGCAGGTATGCCGTTTATGTAGAGATACCAGTAATATGGTGGCGATTCGGCGATTCCGTTTATGCTGTAGACTCTACCTTCTTGTATGCTGACGTCTGCGGTACTGTTCAGAATATCGAGGGGTGATGTGCCTTCGGATATCACTTTCATGAAGTTGAACATCGGAACACCGTTGTAGGCTGATAAGTTTCCGTAATGGTGGGTGATCCTGACTCTGACTGATGCATCAACCGGAAGCAGCGGCAGATAATCACCGCCATTCGTTATGTTTCCAGAGGAATTGTACGGTAGCAGCGTATCACCAAGCCCATCGCCATTCAAGTCTTCTCCTGTGTAATCAGACCAGTAGTTTCCACCGAGATATGGTCCGCCTACGATGTTCGTTCCTTCGGTCTTTGTGCTGTTCCAGATGTTATCGCTGTCGAAGTCGCCATCCTCAACATTATTCGTGTTGTTGAAGTAATTGTTGTAGATGAGATTGCCCGAAGACCAAAAAGCCACAAATAAGCCTCCGTAGTTTGAGTTGAAGTAGTTGTTGTAGATGAGGTTGTCCGAAGATCCAAAGAACAAGTAGATACCCCAGTCGTTGTTCGAGAGGAGGGTGTTGCTGGTTAAGATGTTGCTGATCGAATAATGCCCCAAGTAGATGCCGTAATTGTTGCTCGATGCATTGTTGCTGTTTAAGGTGTTGCTGTTCGAAGTGTCCAAAACAATGCCTTTATCGTTGTTCGATGCATTGTTATTCGATATGTTGCAATGGTCTACATGATAAAGGTATATTCCAGCCTTCCAGTCTTCGGTTGCACCCGTCACCGTGAACCCGCTTATGTTCACGTAGTCTGCGGTCACATAAAAGACGTGATCGTTAGGATCCGATGCCTGAACAATCACATCCCCGGGATTTCCAGAGATTGATCTGATCGTTAATGATTTATCCACGTTCACACTCTCAACATCCGTGCCTGCATCTACGGTGATCGTATGTCCATCCAGTGTGTCAGGGTCATCTATCGCATCCTGAATAGTTACAAACTCTTCCCCTGTGTTCAGGTTGCGAACGAGTGATGATATGTTTAGCACCTCGCTATACGTACCGATTGCACCGGTGCTATTAGTAACGGTTAACGTTACATTATACAATCCTGTTGAACCGTAAACATGGAATGGATCTGTTGATGTGTTGTAGATTTCATCTGGTGTTCCATCACCAAAATCCCATTCCCATTGGGTAATATTATCGCCAAGAGACAGGTCTGTAAAGCTTATATTGGTGCAGAACTCAGGAACCTTGCAAGAGAAGAAAGCAGTCAGCGGGAGACTCGTAAGTTCGGTCCTCGATGTTCTCATATTTTCATCCGGGATTACCTGTTTACTCATGGTAGAGTTCTCCCATGATAAAACAAAGGACGCATTGCCCGTGGTATGGTGATACCACACCACAAAATTGTGCCAGCCTTCATACAGATATGTGCTATTATTTGCTTCCGCAGGGTCGTCAAATATGCAATTGGAGAATAACTCGGTGTGGTTGACCTTCATATCAACAGTCCCATCTTCGCTCGTAACATAAAACGTGTAGGTGTCGTTGCCGGGTACGTATATCTGTCCGCTCCATACCGCCATGAAGTTATCTACGGTTACCTCGGGATACGGAAAGCCTGTGCCCCAACTGAAGTTTAATTCTGTTGTTTCAGTTCCGAGTTTTACCAGATGTGCGCCGGTTCCATTATAATTGTAATATTCGGCATGGTGGCACATTAGATATATATGGCATTCGGGATCGAATTTAAATCCATAGGAATCTGCACCGGAATCGTCGCAGTACACTATGATGCGACCTATTTCGTCATCGATGGATTTCTTCACGGGCTCGTGTCGCACATCAGGTGTACTTCCCCAGATTGGCAACCCTGGAAACCAATCACCCTCATATATCGTGAAATAGTCCCCCGGACCCATGTAAACGTAGTCCAATTTTACCATTATGCCTGATATATTTCCTAATATACAATAGTAAGGACCGATTTGCCAGTGTTTGTGATAGTCAGGGGGGAGATATTCGCCTGTTGCTTCCACACCTGCTTCTATAAAACCCACTGCTGGGACGATTTCCCACGTGTCCAGAGGTCCATAGGCTTTTGTTTGATAAGGCATGGTCTTTTCCCAAACACATTCCAATACATCTCCAAGGAACGGAAGTGAATTCGCTGCAAACGAGTTTAAACTCCTTTTTGTAAAATCGTCAAATCGCCCACCCGTTTCTTTAGTTTGGTGCGCTGCTTGAAGAAGGGTCAAAATTTTTGTAGCTTTTGCAGTGATCTGTGCACCCGGATGTTCTTCAAGGCTGAGAATAAGGTTAATGGAAGTCATCATGTCACTCATAATGCTCAATGCCTCATCAGTGATATCATCTCGCTGCATCTGCATCTCCACTTCTGCCTTCATTTCTTTCAGGAGTTCCATATCTTCGGGGGTTAAGCATACTGGTATGTCTCCCACATAACCGCACACAACCTCACTATAGTCTGATGGAAGATTCACAGTAACAGTAGTAGAGACCTCATGGGGGTCACCACGCATCCAATAAGCAGTAAGCGTATTCTCTCCTGTAAGGTTCATAGTGGCATTATTCACATAAACTCGAACATTGAACGCATAAGGCTCGCCTGCGAAGAGCGTCGGAGGATAATCTATGCACCACTCGCCTAAAAATTGATCGGAAGGATCATAAACTGTAACAAGACATCCAGGACTTGTATCTTCTTCTGGAATAACCGTACAGCCAAGGATAATATAACTATCTCCATTATCATCCTTATGTATTATCGGCGTGTTTCCATCAGCAGGAGTATCGATAGTGAGTCTTGACCCATATACATAGAATGACCAAATATCACCTTCATTAGTTAATCCAAACTCATCCAGTGCGACCACTTTCCAATAGTATATTTTATATTCATCTAACGTGCCAGTATAACATGTTGTGCTCGATATGTTTTCGCATATCAGGTTTAGCGATGATGGTGAAGTCCCTAAATAAACGCTGTAACAAACAGTGTCATTTCCATTCGGATCTCCTCCTGTCCATGATAGATCAATAATTGTACCTACTCCTGTGGCAGCATCCGGTGGTGAAGGATTCGAAGGTTTGTATGGGGCTTCGTTTAGAGTGCCTATTAGCTTTATGTCGGTAATATAAACATGCCCTTTTACCTCAGACAAAGGATCGCACGGACCATGAGGATAATTGCTATAATCGGCATCTTCGTACACCTCAACACAATATTCTTCTCCCCAGTCCATGTATGTCCAGAAATCATCCATATTAACGATGTTTTTTGTTGTCCATGAGGCGTATTCTTCAGGAGAGTGATAGAACTGCGAATTCCCATACCAATTTCCATCATCTTTGTAACCAAAAGCGACTTTAAAACCTGCATCTTGACCATTATCAGAATAGGACTTGAACGTATATTCTACTTTTGGGTTATAATATCCATAAAATGGATTGTTTGTAGAGAAGCTGTGATACATCGTTTGTGCACAGGTGTAATACCAATAGGGATCTACCCACCATTTGTAAAGCAAGTATACACTATCTTCGTCCCATCCCATCTTCCATTGAGTACCTGACCACAAGTCCCATCTTCCATTGAAGGGATCTGTGTTGAAATCATCCTCCCATATCACAACTTCTTCACCTCCATTTGATGATACCGTTACCTCTTTTACAGAAATCTCGGTAATTTCTGACGGCATTGCTCCAAAGCAGGCACCGCACTCCGCATCCGTTATATTGGCTGTTACTGGCACTGCCAGCGTGCACATCACCAATACGCTCATCGCAAGGATGAGTCTAATCTTTGTTTTATTCATTTCGATCACCTCATAATACTGTAGTTTTTATTGTGATTTCCTCACATATCGGTCTCCGTTGGTATCCAGAGGGAGTCCAGTACGCCCAGCGGTACACGTTTCTGATTGTGGTTTTGTTGGTGTTCAAATCCTCTTCGATGACAAAATAATACTTGTCACATAATGTCGAATTTGAATAGCATTTTATTTCACATCCATAACACGGAACATCGTAGTGTAGAGATATTACCGAGCATTTAAATTCTTCTTCTCCATACTTTCGTGTGTCATAACCATACTCTCTTAGCCGATATTTTGTAGCATCCTTAAAAGCATCCTGTTGCACCTTTGATACATTCTCTCTAAGACAGTATCTAGTGAGGGGTACTGTAGCATCCCTAACTTCATATATGGCTACTGATGCCCGCTCCTCGAATACGTCCACATCCGCATATACCCCAGGTGAAGCATAAATCATCCAATTCCCAATCTCAACTGTTTTTATCTTTGCACTATACCTATATTTTTTGCCTTTTTTAAGCGTAATCTGACCAGTTGGCAGATTATTCTCTACGAACACGATCCCTTCTGGAAGAATGAGACCTTCCGAAACATTTACCCTCACATCTACCGTTGGAGTCAAGGTATAGGTGATATCCGCAGTCTGGTTTAATGCTGGCGCAAAAAAAGTGAGCTCGGCTCTGATCGGGATATGAGCTATAACTGGGTCGGTTACATACTCTTTCTTGTCACTCGTTAACTCCAGCACGAATACAGCCGCTGCTAAGGCGATAAAAATTGTAATCAGTATCAATAATATCTTTGTGCTTTTATTCATTATTTTTACATTTTTCGTAACATTTCGTTATACGTACACATCCAACTATATAAACATTTCCTCTATTTACCCACCGATATTTATTAAATATCTAAAATTTTAAGTCTCAGAATCTTGATTGAACGGCACAGAACCTGTTATCATTGTTTCAGTTTGCACCTGCCGCTGCCTGCAGGATCATCAACGCATCGAGCGACGTCACGCGTCCATCGCCGCTCACATCAGCCTCCTCATTGGCAGGAACCGCACCAACCGCCATCCGGAGCGCGATCACCGCATCTGCTGCTGTGACTGCCAGATCGTGGTTGAGATCGCCTTCCGGTGGTGGGGGATCTCGAAACGCATACAGATAACCGGAGTCCGAGCCGATGAAGAGGGTTCCGTCAGATACCGCGGGCTGTGCGATGTTGAACCCTTCCGTATCACCGCTCCAGACCAGCGTGCCGCAATCGGCATCGAAACAATAGATCGTGCCTGTGTACTCTGAAACATAGACCCTGCCGTCAGCAACAACAGGTGAGGATTTGACACCATCGGCGACAGGTTCACGCCATATCACGCTTCCGTTGCTGGAATCAAGGCAGGTGAGGTGCTTGTCCAGATCGCCGATATAGACTTTGCCACAAGCCACCGCAGGCGAGGAGAGTCTGCAATGCATTGACGTGTTCCAGACCTCTTCTCCGTCGAGATTGAGGGCATACAGCCGCTCCCCGGTTGCAAAGTACACCACCCCACCATCTATAGCGGGAGTGGTCGAGACCGAACCAGTCGTGCTGAAGTTCCAGAGTTCTGTGTGTGTTGAGATATTCACACAGTAGAGCGCAGGTCCTCCACCTCCGAAAAATATCTTTTCGTTGTATGCGGCAGGTGAGAGGTAATACGCAACCGCGCTTCCAGTGCTCCCGGTTGTGATATTCCACAACTCAGTTCCGTCGAGATCGAA